>NZ_JARWRU010000722.1 GCF_029867845.1 Nocardia farcinica
ACCCCCCCCCCCCCCTCGGGGCCCCCCCCCCCCCCCCTGGCGGCGGGGGGCCGCCCGGCCGCCCCGCCCGCTGGTCGTGCTCCCGGCGACGGCGCCCGCGCCGACACACACCGCCGGGTCGTCCGGGCCGCCCGCCTCGGCGCGCGAGCCCTCGAAGGCGATCGCGACCGCCACCTGTCCACCGCCGTCCGCGTCGCCGACCGTGCTGGTGGCCATCGCGTCCTGGCCGACACCGACGGCGATCGGGATGCCGCCGAACCCCTGACTGGCGCCTTCGCCTGGAGCACGACCAGCGGGCAGAGCTGCCTGGCGACCCCCTTCGGCAAGTGGGACGTGGCGGCGCCCTGAGGGTCGGGGGAGCGGACGCGCTCGCGGCCGTCCGCCGTCGCCGCGACGAACCGGCTACGGGTCCGTGATATGCCTCACAACCCGCCCTGACCAGCGTGCAAACCGAACGTACGGCCTCTTGGCCTGCCGTATGCCATCCAGGCACGTGACCGGCCAGTTTCACGAAAAGCCGCACCGGGACACAACTTCTGTGACCACTCTCACCGATGATGCGCGTCACGCATGACGGCCACGCGCGAGTGGCCCCGGGTCGGCCGCGGCGGGTAGGAATGGACGCGGTCGAGCCGTACTCACGCGGTCGAGCCGTACTCACTCACGCGGGAGCTGGAGAAACACCCGGCACCCGCATCAGTACCCGTGGCAGGTCTTCGCGAAACACCCACGTGGTCGGCCCCTCGGGGCAGGTCGCGGCGAGACCCCACACCGATGAGATGTCCCTGGCGCCCCGCGCCGGGATGGAATGGACGATTCACCTATGCATGCCGTTACGAACAACAGGTCGCTGCCGATGCGAGACCGGCTGTCCCTCCGGCTTCGCCAGGGCGTCCTGCTGTCCGCGTCGATCGCCGCCGCGGGCGCGCTGCTCATCGCTCCCGCGCAGGCCGAGCCGCTGATCCCCGGTGTCGACCTTGGATCGACCAACCCGCTGATCACCGAGCCGGAGCCGCAGGCCAACTTCGCCCCGCCGAACATCAACATCGCCGACGGCGAGGTCGTCGGCGTGGCGCAGCCGATCATCATCACCTTCAAGGAGCCGATCGAGGACCGCGCGGCCGCCGAGCGCGCCATCAAGGTCACCTCGTCCAACGAGGCGCCCGGCCACTTCTACTGGTGGAGCGACCGTCAGGTGCGCTGGAAGCCTTTCGAGTTCTGGCCCGCCAACACCGACGTCTTCGTCGAGGCGGGCGGCACCACCAGCGCCTTCCGCATCGGCGACGCCCAGATCACCACCGCCGACGACGCCACCAAGACCATCACCGTCACCCGCAACGGCGAGGTCGTCAAGACGATGCCGACCTCGCTGGGCAAGCCCGGTTACGAGACGCCCAACGGCACCTACATCGTCGGCGAGCGCTTCCGCGAGATGGTCATGGACTCCTCGACCTACGGCGTGCCGATCGACGCCCCCGAGGGCTACAAGCTCGACGTGGAGTACGCGACCCGCATCTCCAACAGCGGCATCTTCGTGCACGCCGCGCCGTGGTCGGTGGCGCAGCAGGGCGTGTCCAACGCCAGCCACGGCTGCCTGAACGTGAGCACCGAGGACGCCCGGTGGTTCTTCGAGAACATCCAGAAGGGCGACCCGGTGATCGTGCAGAACACCGCGGGCGGGACCCTGAACGCCCGCGACGGTCTCGGCGACTGGAACTGATCGAGCGGAACCGATCGTCCGGCTGACGCCACGGACCACCCGGAGCCGGTCGCGGCCCCGGCGCGGCCGGCGGCACCGCAGTTCTAGGTCCGCTAGTACGGGGCGCCCGG
>NZ_JARWRU010000723.1 GCF_029867845.1 Nocardia farcinica
CATCCTCACTCCTCGGTGCTGCGCGGTGATTCGGTGCCGGGTGGTGAGATCGGTGCCGCGCGGCGAGTGGATGGCGCGCGGCGGGCCGGGCTCAGCGCGGGTGGTTCATCATGGCGAGAGTGGCGTCGGCGGTGGACAGCACGACGCCGGGGTCCGCGCCCGCCGCGGCCGCCAGGTCGGCGACCAGCCCGACGTCCTTGCGCAGCAGGTGGCCCGCGTGCGCGGCGAGGCGGTCCAGGCTGCCGCCACCGGACACCACCCGGCCCAGCGCGAAACTGTTCGCGGTGCCGTGGGCGATGACCTCGCCGAGGCGGTCGGGGCCGATGCCGAGCTGCGCGCCGAGAGCCAGCGTGGAGCGGGCGGTGGCGAGGTTGGCGGTGAACAGCAGATTGTTGAGCAGTTTGGCGGTCTGGCCCGCGCCCACCTCGCCGAGGTGGACGACGGGGTTCGCGTAACTGTCGAAGACCGGGCGGGCCCGCCGCACGGCCTCTGCCGGACCGCCGGCCATGACCAGCAGGGTGCCCGCCGCCGCGCCCATGCCGCCGCCGCTGACCGGGGCGTCGATGAGCGTGCCACCGGCGGCGGCGACGGTCTTCGCCAGTTCGCGGCAGGTGTCGGGGTGGACGGTGGCGTGCACCGCCACCACCGCGCCGTGGGTCAGGCCGGCCAGCACACCGTCGGGACCGGAGAGGACCTGGCGCACGTCCTCGTCGCCGACCACGCACAGGCAGATCAGATCGGACCGGGCGGCCAGCGCCGCCGGGGTGTCGGCGTAGGTGGCCGGGGTGTCGGCGAACGGTTCCAGGGTGGCGGCCCGTCGCGCCCACAGGGTGGTCGGATGGCCGGCCTCGACGATGCGCCGAGCCATGGGCCCACCCTGGCTGCCCAATCCGATGAATCCGACGCGCATCACGACACCTCGTCCACCTTGTCCGGTTGGGCAGCGGGCTGGGGGCGGTAGAACACCGCGAGCAGCCCGGCGGCGCCGAGCACACCGATGCCGAGGGCGATCGCGCCGCCTGCCC
>NZ_JARWRU010000724.1 GCF_029867845.1 Nocardia farcinica
CCGCGGGGGCCCCCCCCCCGAGCCGATGCCGCCCGCCGCGCCGGTGACCAGGGCCGAGCGGCCGGTGAGATCGAACAGGTCGTTGGCCATCAGTAGCTCCTCGGCAGTCCCAGGGTGTGCGAACCCAGGTAGTTCAGGATCATTTCCTGGCTGACGGGCGCGATCTTCATCACGCGCGCCTCCCGGAAGTAGCGGGCCACGTGGTACTCCTCGGCGTAGCCCATGCCGCCGTGGGTCTGCAACGCCCGGTCGGCGGCGGCGAAGCCCGCGTCCGCGCACAGGTATTTGGCCGTGTTGGCCTCGCGGCCCGCGGGTTTGCCGTTGTCGTAGCGCCAGGTGGCCTTGCGCAGCACGAGTTCGGCGGCGTCGAGCCGGGCCAGCGCGTCGGCCAGCGGGAACTGGATGCCCTGGTTGGCGCCGATGGGCCGGTCGAAGACGACCCGCTCGCGGGCGTAGCGGACGGCGCGGTCGAGGGCGACCCGGCCGAGGCCGAGCGCCTCGGCGGCGATGAGCATGCGTTCGGGGTTGAGCCCGTCGAGCAGGTAGCGGAAACCCTGGCCCTCCTCTCCGACCCGGTCCTCGACCGGCACGCGCAGATCGTCGATGAACAGTTCGTTGGAGGTCACGGCATTGCGGCCCATCTTGTGGATGGGGCGGATGTCGATGTGCGCGCGGTCGAGATCGGTGAGGAACAGCGTCATGCCGTCGGTCTTCTTCGCGACCGCGTCGTAGGGGGTGGTCCTGGTCAGCAGCAGGATCTTCTCCGACTCCAGCGCCTTGGAGATCCACACCTTGCGTCCGTTGACCACGTAGTGGTCGCCCGCGCGCCGCGCGGAGGTGGTGATGCGCGGGGTGTCCAGTCCGGCGCCGGGTTCGGTGACGCCGAAGCAGACGTGCAGGTCGCCGGTCGCGATACGCGGCAGCGTGCGTGCCTTGAGCTCCTCGGAGCCGTACATGACGACCGGGTGCATGCCGAAGATGGACATGTGGATGGAGCTGGCCGCGTTCATGCCACCGCCGCAGCGCGCCACCTCCTCGGCCAGCAGGGTGGCCTCGGTGATGCCGAGCCCGTGGCCGCCGTACTCCTCGGGAATGGTGATGCCGAGCCAGCCGCCGCGCGCCACGGCCTGGTAGAACTCGGTGGGGAATTCGTGCGCCTGGTCCTTCTCCAGCCAGTACCGGTCGTCGAATCTGCGGCACAGTTCGGCCACCGATGCGCGGATCAGCTCCTGATCCTCGGTCAGCTCGAAGTTCATCCGCCTCCGCCTCTCGTGTCGGTGCCTCGGCTGCGCCGCCGGGGTCCGTGGCCGTCGCCTCAGTCCGACGCAGGCAGCGCCTTGGCCGCTTTGATGCTCAATCGCTCTCCGCCCAGGCGCAGTTCGCCCGCGCCGGAGTGGGTGCACAGCAGTTCCACGGTCTCGTCCCGGTCGACGTAGCGTTTGCCGATCAAGGTGACCGCGCCTTCGGCGGCCGGTCTGGCGGCCGGGGCATGCGCGACGGGCACCATGGGCGCCCCGCCGCAGGTCAGCTCGGGTGTCTGTCCGGCGGGCGCGCGCACGACGATCACTCTCGTCTCGCACACCGTGCTGGCGAACTGTTCCCCGGTGCGTAGTGAAGTGGTCATACCCCGATCTCCTCTCCGGTGACCCGATCGGCGAGCCGGTCGAGGTCGTAGGACTGCCTGGCGAGCCAGAACCGCAGGAAGTTGGTCAGCGAGTAGCGCAGGAACAGCGCGGAGCCCGTCACCGCCAGCGCGATGCCGAACAGCGCGAGCACGATGGCGTCGCGCTGGGCCAGCGGGTCGGTGGTGCCGTGCGACAGGACATAGGCGAGCAGGGCGAGCACCGGCCCGGCGG
>NZ_JARWRU010000725.1 GCF_029867845.1 Nocardia farcinica
CCCCCGAACGCCGCGATGTTGTCGCGCACCCACGACAGCGCCGCGATCTGATCGAGCAACCCCAGATTGTCGGCGCCCACCCCGGCCGGCGCGAGATACCCGAACACCCCGAGGCGGTAGGTCACATTGACGACCACCACACCCTCCCGAGCGAGATCGTCCGGGTCGTACTTAGCGGCCTCACCGCCGCCGGACAGATACGCCCCGCCGTGCAACCACACCATCACCGGCAGCCCCGTGGCCTCGGCGGGCGCGGTGACCGACAGCACCAGGCAGTCCTCGCGCTGCTCGAGCGCGTCGACGATCGGACCGCTGATGTGATCCAGGCGGGGCACATCCTGCGGGCACACCGGCCCGCGCGCCGTGGCGTCGCGCACCGTGGCCGAACGGGGCAGCGGCCGCGGCGGCTGGAACCGCTCCGCGCTCGCGTACGGCACCCCGCGCGCGTGGATCAGGCCGGCATCGTGGGACACCCGCAGCGGTCCCGCCGTGGTCTGCACCCTCATACGGCCTCCGTTCGACCTCGCTCCCCGACGCGCTGTCGACCGTAGTCCGCGCACAGGGGCGCCTGCCCACGCGGGGGAGGCCGAGCCCCGCGGGTTCCGCCCCTGCGGCCCGCCCCACAGATCGTCCCCGGGTTCACAGCTGACTGCCAGCTTCACCGGGCGTTGCCCGGAGCTTCATCGGCTGTACTCGATGCGTACACCTCGGTGGCGGCGCGTAGGCAGCTGCCCGCAACGACTGTCAGGAGAGGCCGGACGATGAGATTTCTCGACCGACTGCGCAACCGACCATCCCCCGATGCCCGACCGCGCCGAGCCGAAGACGTCCGCACCGCGCCGACCGGATACCAGCAGACCGCCAGCAGACTGCACGCGTTCAACCGCTACGAGATCAAGTACTTCGTCGACGAGATGAAGGTGCCGCAACTGCGTGCGGAGCTGGCGGCGCGGATGGACACCGACCCGTACTCCCCGCACGGCGGCTACCCCGTGACCTCCCTCTACTACGACACCCCCGACCTGCGGTTCTACTGGGAGAAGATCGAAGGCCTGAAGTTCCGCCGCAAGCTGCGCATGCGCCTGTACGGCGAGCCCGCGGCCTGCGCCGACCAGACCCCGGTGCAGGTCGAGATCAAGCAGCGGGTCAACCGCGTCACCCAGAAACGCCGCATCCAGCTGCCCTACGAACAGGCCGTGCGCTGGCTGGAGGGTCGTGAGCCCCTCGCGTGCGACCCGGCGCAGCGCCCGTTCGTCGACGAGGTCACGACCCTGGTCGGCAATCTCGACCTGCGCCCGATCGTCATCACCGGCTACCAGCGCGAAGCCTTCATCGGCCGGGACGCCGACCTCGGCCTGCGGGCGACCATCGACCACCGCGTGCACGGCCGCGACCGCGACTTCCACTTCGCCTCCGGCGCGCAGAACCGCTTCATCATCCCGCCGAAACTGGCCATCGTGGAGCTCAAGGCCAACGAACGCGTCCCGTACTGGGCCACCGACCTGACCGCCCGGATGGACATGTCGGT
>NZ_JARWRU010000726.1 GCF_029867845.1 Nocardia farcinica
CGCGGGACCGGCCGGGATTCCATCGCCCTCGCGCAGCCGAGCTGTGCGAGGGCGGTTTTCGTACACTGGACAGGTGACTACCGTGAACGGTTTGATCGGCCTCATCATGCTGGTGCTGTGGATCGCCGCACTCGGCGCTACGGTCTTCGCGCTGATCCACGCCATCCGGCAGCGTGCCGACGCGTTCACCGCCGTGGACAAGCAGACCAAGCCGATCTGGCTGGCGATCCTCGGCGTGGCCGCGCTGCTGCTGCTCCTGACGCCGGGCGCGCTGGGGCTGCTGGCCTTCGTCTCGATCATCGCCACCGGCGTCTACCTCGCCGACGTCAAGCCGAAAGTGGACGAGGTGCAGCGCGGCCCGCGCTGGTAGCACCCGGTATCAAGGATTCCGTCCCGGATTCTTGTCACGGGTCACGGGTGGTGTCGCTCACTCATCGGCGTTACTGTATCTATCAGTAACATACAAAGGAGTATCCGATGCGTGCTCAGGCGATCGCCCTCGCGGCGCAGCTGCGGGAGATGTTCGAGGCATGGTCCGCCCGGCACCGGGCGGAGCTGCGCTCGCGCAGTTACCCGACCACCGCCTTCGACCCGCCGACCGCCCCCTGTGATGTCATCCCGGTGACCGCCGCCGACGGCGCGCGGCTGCGGGTGCACGCCTACGGCCCGGCGGACGCCCCGCTCGTCGTGCTCGTGCACGGCTGGACCTGCGCCATCGAATACTGGAACCCGCAGATCAACGCCTTCGCCGACACGCACCGCATGATCGCCTACGACGTGCGCGGCCACGGCGAGAGCGAACGCGGCACCGCCCCGCTGACCATGGAGCAGCTGGCCGACGACCTGAACACCGTGCTCGAGGCCGCCGTCCCGGCCGGACGCAAAGCGGTGCTGGTGGCCCACAGCCTCGGCGGCATGACCCTGCAGGCCTGGGCCGCGCGTCATCCCGACCAGGTCGGCCGCAGGCTGGACGCGGTGCTGATGACCAACACCGCCCCGCACGGCCTGGTCGCCACCACCACCGTGGTGCCCTTCTTCAACCGGCCGATGCCGTTCAAGCGCACCGGCATCTCGCTGCCCGATGTCGTCGGCAAGCTCGGCCTCGGCGCGCCCATCGTGTTCCCGCCGGTCGCGCCGGTGCGCTGGCTGTTCGCACGGCAGGTCATGTCGCTGGCCAGCCCCCGCGACCACGTCGACTACGGCATGGCCATCGTGCGTTCCTGCCGCGCGGCCATCCGCGCCGAATTCGGCAAGCTGCTCGCCGTCATGGACGTGGGGGAGTCGGCGAAGCAGCTGCGGGTGCCGACCACCATCGTCGCCGGCTCCCGCGACGACCTCACCCCGCCGGTGCACGCGGAGATCATCGCCGAAATGCTCGAATCCGTGGGCAGCCTGGCCGCCTACGAGATCCTGCCCACCGGGCACCTGGGCAACATCGAGCAGTTCGAGCGCTTCAACGCCATCATGGCCAGGGTGCTCGCCTCGGCGGCGCGGCGCCCGTCCGCCGAGGTCGCGGGCTGAGCGAGGGTCAGGAGAACACGACCGTGCGGCGGCCGTGCACCAGCACCCGGCCCTCCAGGTGCCAGCGCAGGCCCCTGGCCAGCACCACGCGCTCGATGTCGCGGCCCTGGCGGACCATGTCGCGCACGGTGTCGGCGTGGTCGATGCGGATCACGTCCTGCTCGATGATCGGGCCGGCGTCCAGCTCAGGGGTGACGTAGTGGCAGGTCGCGCCGATCAGCTTCACGCCGCGCGCGAACGCCTGGTGGTAGGGGCGGGCGCCGACGAACGACGGCAGGAAGCTGTGGTGGATGTTGATCGCCCTGCCCGCCCAGTGCTCGCACAGCTGCGCCGGCAGCACCTGCATGAAGCGGGCCAGCACCACCGCGTCGGGGTTGTGCGCGTCGACCAGTGACCTGACCTCGGCGAAGGCCGGTCCGCGCTCGGCCGGGTCCTTCGGGAAGGGCACGTGGTGGAACTTCACCCCGTGCGCCTCGGCGATGGCGCCGAGGTCGGGATGGTTGCCGATGACCGCCTCGATGGTGGCGGGCAGCTCACGGGCCGCGGCCCGGCCGAGCAGATCGTGCAGGCAGTGACCGTCGCGGCTGACCAGCAGCACCACCCGCCGCGGCGCGGCGGAGTCGAGCACCTGCCATTCGGTCTCGGGGCCGAAGTCGGCGGCGACGGCGGCGAAACGCTCGCGCAGTTCCTCGATGGAGAACGGCACGGTGGCGGCGGTGATCGCCTGCCGGGTGAAGAACCAGCCGGACTCGCTGTCGGAGTGGTAACCGGCCTCGGAGATGGAGCCGCCGAACTCGGCGATGAACGAGGTGATCCTGGCGATGATGCCCGGTCGGTCGGGGCACCCAAGGGTCAGCACGTAGCGGCGGTCTTCCTGATCGGGCTGAGCAGAACTCATGAACCCATCTTTACAGCACGCGCGAACCCGGGCACCCACCGCCGTTGCGCCGGGGCCGGGCGGCGCGATCACAGCTGGTAGAACGGCTCGGCGTAGTGGAACTCGCCGGTGATCCGCGGCTCGAAGGCGGTCAGCGGCCGCACCTGGAAGTGGGTGACCCAGCTCGGCTCGTCGGGGGTGATGCCGAGCCGGGCGGCGGGCCCGAAGCCGAAGCGCGGGTAGTACTCGAGGCTGCCGAGCAGGCCGATCAACGGCTCGTCCAGGGCGTCGGCGGCGCCGATCGCGGCGTGCATGAGGGCGGAGCCGACGCCCGCGCGCTGACGGTCGGCGGCCCCCCCGCCCGGGGGGGGGGCGCGGGCCGCGGCGGGGGCCCCCCCGGGCCCGGGCAGGGCCC
>NZ_JARWRU010000727.1 GCF_029867845.1 Nocardia farcinica
CCCCGCACCCCGCACCCCGACGCGCGATTCCCCTCCGGCCCGGCCGACCAGGACGAACACGCCGACGCCCGCACCGAGCCGCTGCGCGCAGGCACTCCCGCGCCGGAATCCGCGCCCGCGCGAACGGCCGCCGCGCCGCCGCATGCGAGCACACCGCCTGCCGAGGTGACCGCCCAGCACGCCGACGCGGCACCGCCCAGCCGGCCTCCCGTCGCCCCGGAAACCGCGGCCATGCCACGTCCGGGCACCCAGCGCGTCCCCCCGACCGGCGCTGTCCCCCGCCCCGAATCCGGCCACGCGCCCGCCGGTTCCGCGCCTCCGCCGACCGGTTTCGCGCCTCCGCCCACCGGTTACCTGCCGCGCCCACCGGCCGACCGGCGGGCGGCCCGTCCCTCCGGCGACTCCGGCGAATCCTCCGGCGCGAGCCCGGCGTCCATGCCGACCGCCTCGGGTCGCAGCGTGCGCACCTCCCGTTCCCGGGCGACCGTGCGCAGGCTCGGCGGCGGCCTGGTCCCGGTCCCGGCGATCCCGCCCGCCGACCCGATGGACGCGGTGCTCACCGACCCGGTGGTCAGCGAGGGCAGGCGCTACTGCGGCCGGTGCGCGAAACCGGTCGGCCGCGCCACGGCGGTGTCCCCGGCGACCTCGGTGGGCATCTGCGAACATTGCGGCGCCGCCTACGATTTCCGGCCATCGTTGCGCGCCGGTGACATGGTGGCCGGGCAGTACGAGATCCAGGGCTGCCTGGCGCACGGCGGCCTCGGCTGGATCTATCTGGCGATCGACCGCAATGTGAGCGACCGCTGGGTGGTGCTCAAGGGCCTGTTGCACGCCGGGGACGCCGAGGCGCAGGCGGTCGCGGTGGCCGAGCGGCAGTTCCTGGCCGAGGTGGCGCACCCGAGCATCGTCAATATCCACAATTTCGTGGAACATCCCGGCCAGGACGGGCGGCCGGTGGGCTACATCGTGATGGAGTACGTGGGCGGCCGGTCGCTGCGCTCGCTGCTGGACGACCACCCGCGCCCGGAGCGCATGCCGGTCACCGAGGCCATCGCCTACCTGCTGGAGATCCTGCCCGCGCTGGACTACCTGCATTCGATCGGCCTGGCCTACAACGACCTCAAGCCGGACAACATCATGGTCACCGAGGACCAGGTCAAACTGATCGACCTCGGCGCGGTCACCCCGCTGGAGGCCTACGGAACCCTCTACGGCACCAAGGGTTTCCAGGCCCCCGAGCTGGCCGCCACCGGTCCCACCGTCGCCTCGGACATCTACACCGTCGGCCGCACCCTCGCGGTGCTCACCCTGGATCTGCCGATGGCCGACGGCTACTACGCCGACGGCATTCCCGATCCGGCGGACACGCCGGTGCTCGCCCGCTACGAGTTCTTCCACCGGCTGCTGCTGTGCGCCACCGACCCCGACCCGGCGCGGCGGTTCCCGTCCGCGCGGGTGATGTCGGCGCAGGCCGCGGGCGTGCTGCGGGAGATCCTCGCGCTGGAGACGGGCGAGGAACATCCCCAGCTGTCCACCGTGTTCAGTCCCCAGCGCGCCAATTTCGGCACCGAGGAGATGATCAGCGGCACCGACGCCTATGTGGACGGCGTCGCCCGCGACGTGCGGCTGCGCGCCGCCGATGTGGCCCGCGCGCTGCCCGTTCCGCTCATCGACCCGGCCGACCCGGCGGCGGGCCTGCTCGCCGCCACTCTGCAACCCGACCCCGAGCAGGCGCTGGAGGCCTTGGAGGTCGCGCGCGAGCGCGTCGAGTCCGATCCGGGGCACGCGCCGGAGAACGCGCACACCGAGCTTCGACTGGCCGAGGTCCGCATCCGCCTCGACCAGGGGCAGGCCGCCGAGGCGCTGCGCGGGCTGGCCGGTCTCGCGGCGGCCGACTGGCGGGTGCACTGGTTGCGCGGCCTGGCCGACCTGCACACCCAGCAGTTCGAGGAGGCGTTCGCGAGCTTCGAGGAGGTGCTGCGGGTCCTGCCCGGCGAGATCGCGCCGAAGCTGGCGCTGGCCGCCACCGCCGAACTGGTGCTCCAGCACTGGGATTCCAGCGACCGCGAGCAGTGGCGCGCCTACGCGGAGAAGTACTACGAGACCGTCTGGCGCACCGACCGCGCCATGGTCAGCGCCGCCTTCGGCCTGGCCCGCCAGCTCGCCGCCGCGGGCCGGGTGGACGACGCGGTGCGCGCCCTGGACGAGGTCCCGGCCACTTCCCGCGCCTACACCACCGCCCGCCTGACCGCGGTCCTGCTGCTGATCACCGCCGCCCCCGTCGCCGAACTGCCCGAACACACCCTGCACGTGGCCGCCGAGCGCATCGCGGCCCTGCCCCCGGGCGAGGGCCGGGTGCCGCAGCTGCGCGTCATCGTCCTCGGCACCGCCCTGACCTGGCTGCGCGCGGGTAACAAACCCCGCCGCCGGGACGCGAGCTTCCTCGGCGCGCCGTTCACCGAACGCGCCCTGCGCGAGGGCACCGAGGCCGGGCTGCGTTCCCTGGCCCGCATCGCCCCCGGCCGCGACCACCGCTACGCCCTGGTCGACCTCGCGAACTCGCTGCGCGCCAAAACGCTGTTCTGACCGGCCGATCGCGCACCGAACGCCCCGGTGGGGGCGCGCGGTGTCAGCTCCCGCCGACCAGGCGACTGGCCGCCCGCGCGATGGCCAGTTCCTCGTTGGTCGGCACCACCAGCACGGTCACCGGCGCGCCATCGGGCGAGATCCGCCGCGCGCCACGCTCCTTCGCGGTGTTGCGTTCGGGATCGACCTCGATGCCGAACGCGCTCAGCCCGGCCAGCGCGTCCGCCCGTACGTCGGCACTGTTCTCGCCCACGCCGGCGGTGAAGGTGATGACGTCCACCCCGCCGAGTTCGATCAGGTAGGCGCCCAGGTAGCGGCGCAGCCGGTGCACGTAGACGTCGTAGGCCAGCCGCGCGGTCTCGTCACCGGAGTCGATGAGCTTGCGCAGTTCGCGGAAGTCGTTGACCCCGGCCATGCCCTTCAGCCCGGACTCCCGGTTGAGCAGTTCGTCGATGCGCTCGACGTCGAAATCACCCGAATGCACCAGGTGACCGAGGATGCCAGGATCGATGTCGCCGGGCCTGGTGCCCATGACCAGGCCCTCCAACGGGGTCAACCCCATCGAGGTGTCGATCGGCCGCCCGCCGCGCACGGCCGAGGCCGAGGCCCCGTTGCCGAGGTGGAAGACGATCTGGCGCAGCTCCCGCGGGTCGCGGCCGAGGAATTCCGCGGCGCGGCCGGAGACGTACTCGTGTGAGGTGCCGTGGAAGCCGTAGCGGCGGATGCCGTATTCGGCGGCGACCTTGCGGTCGATGGCGTAGGTCGTGGCGGCGGCGGGCATGTGGAAGAAGAACGCCGTGTCGAAGACCGCGACCTGCGGCACGTCCGGCAGCAGTTCGCGGGCGCTCTCGATGCCGATCGCGTTGGGCGGGTTGTGCAGCGGGGCCAGGTCCGAAAGTTCGAGGATGGTGCGCACCACCTCGTCGGTCACCAGCGTCGGCTCGTAGAACACCTCGCCGCCGTGCACCACCCGGTGCCCGACCGCGCGCAGGCCGGCGCCCGCCAGATCGAACCCGGTCTCGTCGAACAGCTCGAACACCAGTCCGAGGCCGGCGCGGTGGTCGGCGATCCGGCCCGCACGGGTGAGCACCCGCTCGCCGCACCGGTGTTCGATGGCGCTGTCGTCCTCGCCGACGCGCTCGACCAGCCCGGAGGCCACCACCTCGCCCGACTCCGGTTCCAGCAGC
Organism: Nocardia farcinica; assembly: GCF_029867845.1. Classification (GTDB taxonomy): domain Bacteria; phylum Actinomycetota; class Actinomycetes; order Mycobacteriales; family Mycobacteriaceae; genus Nocardia; species Nocardia farcinica_A. Next base: position 3,774 of record NZ_JARWRU010000727.1, read on the forward strand.
TGGTATTTGATCGACGACGAGCCGGAATTGATGACCAGCACGCAGTTCTCACCGGCTGTGCTCATATCCGCTGCACCCATTCCTCCGGTCCCTCAGCCCTGCGCCTGGATGGCGGTGATGGCGACGGTGTTGACGATGTCGGCGACCAGCGCGCCGCGGGACAGATCGTTGACCGGCTTGTTCAGGCCCTGCAGCACCGGGCCGATCGCGACCGCGCCCGCACTGCGCTGCACCGCCTTGTAGGTGTTGTTGCCCGTGTTGAGATCGGGAAACACGAACACCGTCGCCCGGCCCGCCACCTCGGAGTCGGGCAGCTTGGCGTCGGCGACCGTCGGCTCCACCGCGGCGTCGTACTGGATCGGGCCCTCGACCGGCAGTTCCGGCGCGCGCTCGCGCACCAGCGCGGTCGCCACCCGCACCTTGTCCACATCCGCGCCGCTGCCAGACTCGCCGGTCGAGTAGGACAGCATCGCCACCCTGGGCTCGATACCGAAGCGGGCCGCGGTGGCCGCAGAGGAGATGGCGATGTCGGCCAACTGTTCGGAGGAGGGATCGGGCACCACGGCGCAGTCGCCGTAGGCGAGCACCCGGTCGGCCAGGCACATGAGGAACACGCTGGAGACGGTGTCGACGCCGGGAGCGGTCTTGATGATCTCGAACGACGGCCGGATGGTGTGCGCGGTGGTGTGCGCGGCGCCGGAGACCATGCCGTCGGCGATCCCCTCGTAGACCATCATGGTGCCGAAATACGAGATGTCGACGACGGTTTCGCGCGCCCGGTCCAGCGTCATGCCCTTGTGCTTGCGCAGCTCGGTGTAGGTGGCGGCGAATTTCTCCAGGTACTCGGAGGTGCGCGGGTCGAGCACCTCGGCCTCGGAGATGTCGACGCCCAGCTCGGCGGCGCGGGCCCGCACGGCGCTCTCCACGCCGAGGATCACCAGGTCGGCGATCCTGCGCTGCAACACCCGGCCCGCCGCGCGCAGGATGCGGTCGTCGCCGCCCTCGGGCAGCACGATGCGCTTGCGGTCGGCCCTGGCGCGCTCGATGAGCTGGTATTCGAACATCTGCGGGGTCACCACGTCGCTGCGCTCGACCCTGATGCCCGCGAGCAGTTCCGGCGCGTCCACGTACTGCTCCATCAACGCCAGCGCGGTGTTGACCTTGCGCGGGTTGCCCGCCGACATCTTGCCGCGAGCCCGGTAGGCGGCGCTGGCGGTGTCGTAGGTGCCCAGCTCGGTGGTCAGGATCGGCAGGCGCGGCTTGAGGCCCTCCATCAGCCGGGCGATGGCCGGATGCGGCAGCAGGCCGCCGTTCATGATGATGCCCGACAGCGAGGGGAAGCCCGCGGCCTCGTGCGCGTTCACCACGCTGAGCAGCACGTCCGAGCGGTCGGCCGGGGCGACCACGACCACGCCGTCGACCAGCCGCTCCAGGATGTGCTCGGCCGTCATGCCGCCGACCATGATCTTGAGTGCCTCGCGCTGCAGCAGCTCCGGGTCGCCGCTGTACATCCGCCCGTTCACCGCCTCGCACAGCTCCGCCATGGTCGGCGCGATCAGCAGCGGCACCTCCGGCAGCGCCCACGACGGCAGGTCGAAGCCGCGCAGCGCGGCGCGCACCTCGTCGAGCTGCCCGGGATCGCAGCGGTTGGCGACGACGGCCACCGCGGTGGCGTGCTCGGTGCGCAGCTCGCTCGCGCACACCTCGACCAGATGCTTGATCTCGGCGGGCGTGCGCTCGGCGCCACGCACCACCAGCAGCACCGGCGCGCCGAGGTTGACCGCGATCCTGGCGTTGAACCGCAGCTCGCTGGGGCTGGCCACCTCGGTGTAGTCGCTGCCGACCACCACCACCGCGTCGCAGACCGCCGCCACCTCGTGGAAGCGCTCGACGATCCGGCTGATCGCGGCGTCGGGGTCGGCGTGCACGTCCTCGTAGGTCACGCCGACGGCCTGGGCATAGTCGATGTCGGCGGTGCTGTGCTCGAGCAGCAGCTCCAGGATGTGGTCCGGTTCGCCGGTCGAGCGCGTGATCGGCCGGAACACCCCGACGCGCGCGGTGGTGGCGCAGAGCATCTGCAGGACCCCGAGGGCAACCGTGGACTTGCCGGTTTCCCCCTCGGGCGAGGCGATGTAGACGATGGACGGAGCGGTGTCGGCCATATCGCAAGAGCTTAGTGAGCCGAACTGATCTTGACCGTTCCACCTCGACCCGGTCACTTTCGGGCCCCGGAGGTTGTCGCGCCACAGAACCACTGGTACGGCGTGGCGCACTCCCGCATGATTGACAGCAAGCTGTCAGTAATGACAGGATGCTGTCATTCGAGCGAAAGGTCAGGCATGTCTCCGACCCCCGTGTACGCCGCTGTCTACGACTCCCTGGCCGACTGGGAGACCGGCGCCGCCACCGCCCACGTCAACGACCCCACCGGCCAGCGCGAGCCGGGCCGCTACCAGGTGGTGACGGCCGGCCCGGCCCGCGCCACGATCACGACCAAGGGCGGCGCCCGCATCACCCCCGACCTGGCCCTCGACGAACTCGATCCCGCGGCGGGCGCGCTGCTGATCCTGCCCGGCGCCGACGCCTGGGTCACTGGCGAGCTCACCCCCTTCGCCGAGACCGCCGCGCGCTTCGTCGCCGCCGGCACGCCGGTGGCAGCCATCTGCGGCGCCACCTTCGGCCTGGCCACCGCGGGCCTGCTCGACACCAGGCGGCACACCAGCAACGCCCCCGAGTTCCTCGCCCACAGCGGCTACACGGGCGCGGCCAACTACGTCGCCGCACCCGCCGTCACCGCCGAGGACCGCCTCGTGGTCACCGCCTCCGGCACCGCCCCGTTCGAATTCGCCCGCGAGGTGTTCGGCGTGCTCGACCTCTACGAGCCGCACATCCTCGACGCCTGGTATCGCGTCTTCGCCCACCAGGACCCCGAGGCCTACGCCGTGCTCGAGGCCTACGAGGCCGCCCGGGCATGAGCGCCGCCTCTCCCGCGGCCGGGCGGGACGAGCTGCCCGGACGCGAGCCGCCGGATCACGAACTGCTGAGCGCCGCCGCCATCACGGCGTTCCGGCTCAACGCCCGATTCCTCGCCCTGGCCGAGTATTTGGCCCGCCCGGCCGGTCTCACCGCCGCCTGGTGGCAGGTGCTCGGCGCGGTCCTGCACGAGCCGCTGCCGGTGGCCGGGATCGCCCGCGCCATGGGCATCACCCGCCAGAGCGTGCAGCGCATCGCCGACCTGCTCGTCGACAAGGGCCTGGCCGAATACCGCCACAACCCGGCCCACCGCCGCGCCAAGCTCGTCGCCCCCACCGAGGCGGGCCTGGCCGCCGTGCGCGCCATCACCCCCC
>NZ_JARWRU010000728.1 GCF_029867845.1 Nocardia farcinica
GCCTTCGCCTTCGCCTTCGCGTTCGGCCTCCACCACGCGGACCCACCGCGCCGCCGTCGTCCGCACGCCTGGCGGCCCGGACTCCGTCGAGATCGTCGACGTGCCCGTGCGCGAGCCCGGGCCGGGACAGGTGCTGGTGGCGATCGAGGCCGCGCCGGTGAACCCGGTCGACCTCGCCACCGCCGAGGGTGTCTTCCATCGGATGGGGCTCGTCCACCAGCCCCACCACACCGGGCTCGGCGCCGAGTTCGCGGGCACCGTCGCCGCGACCGGCCCCGGCGTGGACCTGCCCGTCGGCACCAGGGTCGCCGGACTCCTCGGCGGCTTCGACCGCGACCGCGGCGCCCATGCCGAGCAGGTCGTCGCGTCCGCCGCCGACCTGGCCGTCGTCCCCGGCGAACTCGACCCGGCCACCGCGTCCGTCGTCGCGCTCAACGGGCTCACCGCCGCCCAGATCGCCGACCTGCTCGGCGAGGGCGGCGGCCGGAGACTGCTCGTGACCGGCGCGGCGGGCACGGTCGGCGGCTATGTCACCACTCTCGCTATCAAAAGGGGCTGGCGGGTGACCGGCCTGGCCAGGCCCGCCGACGAGGCCTTCGTCCGCGGCACGGGCGCGGAGTTCACCGCCGCCACCGAGGTCGGCTGGGACGCGGTCGCCGACTGCGCCGCGCTCCTCGACGAGGCGGTCGCGCTCGTCGCCGAGGGCGGGGTGTTCGTCGGCGTGCGGCCGGGATTCGTCCCCGCCGGGCCAGGGAAGATCACCGCGTACGCGGTGGAAGTGCACCCCGACCCCGCCACCCTGACCCACTTGCTCGCCCTGGCGGCGACGGGTGAACTGCCCGCCCGGGTGCACGCCGTGGTCCCGCTCGACCAGGCCGCGGCGGCCTATCGCGCGGTGGCGGCCGGTGGTGTGCGCGGAAAGTACGTCCTCCGCCCGTAGCAGATCGCTCAGGCGGACAGGGTGCCGCTCAGCAGGGGAAGCAGCCGGTCCCAGTGCCGCTGCCTGGCGTCGGCGTCGAAGGCCTCGGTGTCGGCCATGGTGAAGCCGTGGGCGGCGCCGGGGTAGGTCTCGATGTGGTAGTCGACGCCCGCGGCGGCCAGCGCCTTCTCGACTTCGCCGCGGGCCTCGCCCGCCAGGTGGGTTTAGGCGAGGGCCAGGTGCACGCCCGCGGGGAG
>NZ_JARWRU010000729.1 GCF_029867845.1 Nocardia farcinica
GCCACGTACTCCCCGCGCAGCGCGCGGCTGACCGAGACGTGCGAGCCGGGCGGAGAGTAGGCGATCGCGTTCTCCACCAGATTCGACAGCGCGGTCACCAGCAGCGTCTCGTCGCCGAGCACCTCGAGACCGCTCGGCCGGTCGGTGTTGACGGTGATGCCCGCGGCCTCGGCGGCGGGGCGGGAGCGGTCGACGGCCTGGGCCACCACGGTGTCGACGTCGACGACCTCGAGCTCGGGCAGCTTCTCCGCGCCCTGCAGGCGCGACAGCGCGATCAGCTCGGTGACCATCTTGCCCAGCCTGCGCGATTCGTTGAGCACCCTGGTGCCGAAGTGCCGGACCGCGTCGGGATCGTCGGCCGATTCGAGCATGGCCTCGGCCAGCAGCCCCATCGCCCCGACCGGGGTCTTGAGTTCGTGGCTGACGTTGGCCACGAAGTCGCGGCGGGTGGCCTCCATCCTGGCCTGCTCGGAGTCGTCGTCGGCGAACAGGACGATGAAGCCGGTCTCCTCCTCCGACAGCTGCCTGGCGACACCGCGCACCGCGATCCGGCCGCGGCCGGGCAGGGGGTGTTTGGCGGTGAGGTCGAATTCGGCGGGCTCGCCGCCGGCGAACACCTTCTCCACCGCGGCCCAGGCACGCTCGTCGAGCAGCCGGTTGCGGACCAGGCCGAGTTCCTCGGCGCGGGGATTGACCAGCACCACGTCGCGGAAGCGGTCGACCACGGCGATACCGCTCTCGGAGGCCAGCACGATCAGATCGAGCACCTGGGACATGGTCAGGCCCGCGTCGGCCTGCCTGCGCTCCGCCAGCCGGGCCGAGACGTAGGGCACGAGCAGCCCGCCGACGGCCAGTCCGGCGACAGCCGCGAGGACCGCCAGAACAACCGACTGCGTGACACTCACACTGTGAATCGTACGGACGGCGACGCGCCGCACAATGCCGGGTTCACGAAGTTTCACGCAGGTCACAGGCCATTTCGACCATGTTGGCCGGGCGTTCACGTGTTGTTCGCCAGGCGTGTCATCGCCGCAGGACGGCGGCCGGAACGACCCGCTGCGCGCGATCGGACCGGCCCCCGCGGGAGCGATGCCCGAAACGGGCCCCGGCCCGGCGGCCGGGGGGGGCGCCCCCCGCGCCCCCCGCCCGCCGGCGGCCCCCCCGGGGGGCGCCCCCCCGGAGTGGGACACCCCC
>NZ_JARWRU010000730.1 GCF_029867845.1 Nocardia farcinica
GGGGGCTTCTGCGGGGGGGGGGGCCTCCGCCGGGTCCCCTTCCCTCGGGCCCCCCCCCCCCCCCGCCGCGGAACCCGCCGGCCCGGTGGGGGCCGGCGGGGGGGGCCGCGGCCGCGCGATGGTGCGAGCGCACGGCGTAGCCGTCGAGTTCGTCGCGGGTGAAACCGGCGTCGGCGGCGGTGAGATCGGCCGAGACTCCGATGGTCACGTACCCGGTGCGGTCCTGGAGTTCGCCCTCGAAGGCGAATGCGGGCTTGTCGAACAGCATCGGCACCCGTGACATCGATTCAACGCCGCCGGCGACGACGAGGTCGTGCATTCCCGAGGCGACCTTGGCTGCGGCCGTGCCGATGGCGTCCAGGCCCGAGCAGCACAGCCGTGAGACCACGCCGCCGGGCACGGAATCCGGCCAGCCCGCCCACAGCGCCGCGGCGCGGGCGACGTCGCCGCCCTGCTCACCCGCCGCGGTGCTGGTGCCGATGACCACGTCCTCGACCCGCTGGGCGTCGAGGCCGCGCGCCGCCAGCGCTCGCAGCGTGGTCGCCAGCAACTCGTAGGCGGGCACGGCGGCCAGGGTGCCGCCGTCGCGTTTCACCCGGCCCTTCGGGGTTCTCACGGCGTCGTAGACGTAGACGTCGGAAGCGAACTGGGACAAGAGGATTCCGTTCCGGTCGATGGTGGGTGGCGGATTACAGGCCGACGGCCTCGGCAGCGGTGTCGGTCTCGCGCCAGCGGCGCAGCTCCGCACCGGAGGCCCAGGCCGAGTGGGTGCCGCTGGAGATGCGCTCGGGCAGTCGCAGCTTGCAGACCGGGCCGTCGCCCACCCGTGCGGCGTCGAAGACCAGGCAGTAGGAGGCGTCGTCGTTCATGTCGGTGGTCAGGGTGACCAGGTAGCCGTCGTCCTCGGCGGTGCTGCCCACGCGCGGGGCCATCGAGGTCTCGCTGCCGAACACGCCGTCGCCGAAGGCGAAGTGCTCCTCCGCGCCGGTCCGCACGTCGTGCTTGACCAGGCCGTCGAACAGGAAGCGGCCGGGCTTGCCGGTGGCGGCGTAGATGTAGCGGTGCTCGCGACCGCCGTGCGCGCCGTTGATCATGCCGAACTCGGTGATCCGCTCGCTGAGCCGCTCCTCCTTCACCTGGCCGGTGACCAGGTTGAACCGCCAGCGGTGCAGCCGGGTCTGGAGGTGGTCGAGGGCCAGGAAGCGGAAGGCGCGCTCCCACTTGTCGGTGATGCCGTCGGCCGACGGTTCGGGATCGCCTTGGAAGAAGCCGTCCATGACGATCTCGTCGCCGTCCTCGTAGGCGTTGGTGAAGTGCAGGACGTAGGTGGTGTCGGCCTCGAACCACTTGATGTCGGAGGTCTGGCCGCGGCGCGGGATCACCGCGAAGCGCGACGGCATGTCGCGGTGGTAGCGCGGCAGGTGGATGTCGTGCTCGAGCAGGGCGGGATCCCAGAACAGCGGCAGATCGTTGAGGATCGCGTAGTTCTCGGTGAAGGCCATGTCGTGCGGCAGGCGCGGGCCGGGCAGCGGGACGTCGATGTAGTGGACCAGGTCGTTGTTCTCGTCGACCACGCCGTACTTCATGTACGGCGCCTCCTTGCTGTAGTTGAAGAACAGCAGCTCGCCGGTGGCCTCGTCGACCTTCGGGTGCGCGGAGACGCCCCAGTGGAAGGGGAAGCCGCCGTTCCAGTCCTCCTTGCCCAGCGTCTCGGCGGTGTAGGGGTCGACGCGGTAGAGATCGCCGCACTGCCAGAAGCTGGTCAGCGCGCGGCCGCGGTGCACGGTCACATCGGTGCTCGAGGCGTCCTTCATCCGGCGGCGCGCGCCCCAGCCGTCCTCGCGCACGGCCCAGTCCGGCATCTCGGCCATGCCTGCCCACAGCGGTTTGCCCGCCTCGTTCTCGGCCAGCAGGCCGTCGGTGCGCACGAAGCGGTTGCGGTAGAAGGCCTTTCCGTCCCGGAAGCCGACGACGTGGATCATGCCGTCGCCGTCGAACGGGTGGTAGTTCTTGATGGCCGGGTGCAGCGGATTCTCGGTGTTGCGCAGGTAGACCCCGTCGAGATCGTGCGGGATCTCGCCGGAGACCACCTGGAGGTCGTCGGCCTTCCACTCGGTGGTCTGCGGCCGCCACGGGCCGGTCCGGTAGGGGTGGTCGTCGTCCTCGGGCAGAGTCGACAGCAACCGTCCGACCACTTCGACATCCATACCTTTTCCGCCTTTCGACATGCGGCGGCTCGCACGCCACGACAGCGGTGCGATATCGCCGGTTGTTCTACAACTAAGAGAGTGACTATCCCGGGTCGCGCTTGTCAAGACGGGGGTCGTTTCGCGGCCGGGGCTGGGCAGGAGAGCCTCGGACGTCAACACAATGTTAGTTGAAGTAGTGCGTACCGAGGCGCAACCAGCAAGTAAGCGGTGCAGGTTTTGCCAAGAAAT
>NZ_JARWRU010000731.1 GCF_029867845.1 Nocardia farcinica
CCGCCACCCCGGGGCGCTGCACCACCCCCCCGCGGGGTCCCCCTGGCTGTGGGCCTCCCTGGCTCTGCGGGTGGGCTAAGACCTCGCCGACGGCGGCCTGCACCGGCGCGGGGACCGGGTCGGTGGGCGCGGCGTCGGTGAGCACGATGGGGTGCAGGTTGCCGTCGCCCGCGTGGGCGAAGGTGAAGATCCGCACGCCGGTGCGGCGGGAGATCTCCTCGATGCCGTCGACCGCCTCGGCGAGCCGGCTGCGCGGCACCGCGATGTCCTCGATGAGCACTCGGCCGTGGCGTTCGATCGAGGGCAGCGCCAGCCTGCGCACCTGGAGCAGGCGCTCGGCCTCGGCCTCGTCGGCGGCGGTCTCGAGGCGGGTCGCGCTGCGGCGCAACAGGTCACGCACCCGCGCGGCCTCGTGCTCCGCGCCCGCGCCGTCGGTCTGGATCAGCAGGAAGGCCCCGCCGTCCGCGCCGAGGCCGGTGCCCTCGGCCTGGTCGATGGCCAGCAGGGTGGCGTGGTCGAGCAGTTCCAGCGTGGACGGGGTCAGGCCCGCGCGCAGCAGCTCGCCGACGGCCTGGGCGGCGGCGGAGACGGTGGCGAAGGTGGCGGTCGTGGTGGCCGTGCCGACCGGGCGCGGCGTCAGTTTCACCGTGGCCTCGACGATCACCCCGAGGGTGCCCTCGGAGCCGACGAACAGGCTGGTCAGGTCGTAACCGGTGACGTTCTTGGCGGTGGTGCGGCCGGTGCGCAGCCTGCGGCCGTCGCCGAGGACCACCTCCAGCGCGAGCACCGCGTCGCGGGTGACGCCGTACTTCACGCAGCGCAGACCGCCGGCGTTGGTGGCGATGTTGCCGCCGAGGGTGGAGATGGCGGCGCTGGCCGGGTCGGGGGCGTAACGCAGGCCGTGCCGGGCGGCGGCGGCATCGAGTTCGGCGGTGCGGACGCCGGGTTCGACACGGGCGATGCCGTTGTCGGCGTCGATCTCGAGGATGCGGTTCATCCCGGACACGTCGAGCACGATCTCGCCGGTGGTGGCGACCGCGCCGCCCGCCAGCCCGGTACCCGCACCGCGCGGGACCACCGGGATGCCCGAGCGGCTCGCGTGCTCGACGGTGGCGACCACATCGGCCACCGAGCCGGCGCGCACGACCAGATCGGGGACACCCTCGGGCAGCAGGCCCGATCGGTCGGTGCGGGCGGCGGCCAGCACCGACGGCTCGGCCGAGCAGTCCGACACCGCACCGGCGAGTGCGGCCAGGTGTGCGGGCAGCGCGGTGACGGTCATCGCGCGCTGTCGCCGCGCACGATCACCGGCAGGTCGGCGCCGAGGCGCAGCCGTTCCAGGAACAGCACCACCGTGGCGGCGACCGAGCGGTGGGTGGCGTCGTTGAGCACGTCGTGGCGACCGTCCTCGACCAGGTGGACGGTGGCGTTCGGCAGGGCGCGGTAGTACTCGAGGGCGCGCTCGACCGGGCTGATGGTGTCGGTGACGCCGTGCAGGGCCAGCACCGGCACGGCCGGCGCGGCCGGGGCGAGCTCGTCGAGAGTGATGGCCCGCGGCAGCGCGGCGTAGCCGAGCGCGCCGGTGCTGCGCAGCACGCCCTGGTGGGTGGGGCAGCCGGTGCGGGCGGCGATCTCGGTCTCGAAATCGGTGTCGGGGGCCTGCGCGTCGACCGGGAGACCCGCGACCACGACGGCGTCCACCAGTCCCTCGGTGCTCGCGGCGGCCAGGGCGCGCAGCGCGCCGCTGTCGGAACCGACCAGGACCAGCGGGGTGACCGCCCATTCGTCCCGCGCCAGTTCCCGCACGCGCGAGACCAGTTCGCCGGTGCTGTCGGCGTCGATCACGGTGACCCGGTAGGCGTCGGCCGCCAGGCGCGCGCCGAAGCGGTTGTAGACCTCGGCGGTCTCGCCGCGTCCCGGCACGATCACGAGGGTGCCGCGCGGGTTGAGGCCGGTGGGCTCGTGCCAGCGGACGGGGGTGGCGGATTCGGTGGTGACGGTCACGAATGTGCCTTTCCGGTGAGGGTGGCGGCCTGCTCGGCCGCGGCGATGACTTCGGTGGTGGTGCGGGTGCCCGGCTTCTCCCCGGCCAGCGAGGAGGCGCCGAGGACGGCCTGGATCGCCGCGTTGACGGGCACGTCGACGCCGTGCAGCCTGCCAAGCAGCACGATCTCGCCGTTGAGGTAGTCGGTCTCGGCGGGCACGCCGCGGGCGAAGCTCTGCCAGGTGGACTGCTGGCCGGGCCGGATGCCGGAGTCGGGGTCGAGCCGGAATTCGGACAGGTCCTCGGTGCGCTCGGCCACGGTGTCGGCCACCTCGATGCCCGCTGCCGCCAGCGCGGCGTGCGTCTCGGCGACCAGCGCGTCCTCGATGCGGGCCTTCTCCTCGGCGTCGCCGCTGAGCACCTCGACCGCGTTGCGCACGTTGTGCACGATCTTGGCGGCCTTCCAGCGCACCACGTCGTCGCTGATCTGCACGATGTACTCGGCGGCGCGCAGGTCGGCGGCGACCGATTCCAGCCGCTCGTCGGAGCCGGACGGGTAGCGGCCGATGGTGAGCACGCCGACCGGGCCCGCCGCGCCGGAGACGACCTCGCCGATCACCGTGAAGCGGGCCGGGGTGAGCAGTGACGCGCCCCACACATGGGCGAAGCGGCGCAGCGCGATACGCTCGGCGTCCAGGCCGTTCTGCAGGGTGATCACCGGTAGGTCGGCGGCGGTGCGGCCGGGCGCGCCGGCGACCGGCTGCCAGGCCCAGTCCCGCACGGCGGCGTCGAGGTCCTGCACCTTCGGGGTGAAGACGAGGACGTCGTCGGTGGTGAGGGTGACCTCGGCGGGCGCGGCGGCGGTGACCAGCGGGACGGTCGTGGCCGTGCCACGCCGGTGGTAGGTCAGGCCGCGCTCGGCGAGATGGGCGATCTGCGCGCCGCGGCCGACGAGCACGTAGGGCAGGCCGTGCAGTTCGAGCTGGGCGGCCAGGCCTGCGCCGACGGCGCCCGCGCCGATGACGACGTAGCGGGTCATGACTTGTTCTCCGAATCGGTGGTGGTCGCGGTCTGCGGGGCGGGGGCGACCGAGGCTTTGGCCTGCTTGCCGAGGAAGGTGGTGACCGTGTCCTCCTGCGGGAAGTGCACCCGCGCGGAGTACACGTCGCGCAGGTGGCGCTCGAGCGGATTGGACCGGCTCAGACCGGGATTGCCGATCAGCGAGACCATTTTCTCGACGGTGCCGATGGCGGCGCGGTTGGCGACGGTCTTGGCGCTCCACGCCACCGCCTTCGGCACCGGGATGCCGCGGTCGGCCTGGTCGGCCAGGGCGCGCAGCAGGGCGACGCTGCTGGTCAGTTCGATGTCGATCTCCCCGATGGCGGCCTCGAAACGCGGCAGCTCCAGCAGCGAGTGGCCGAGATTGGCGGGGCGGCGCGCGTCGAGGAAGCCGATGAACCAGCGGCGGGCGGCGTGCGCGGCGCCCAGGTAGATGGCGGGCAGCGCGGTGCCTGGCCCGAGGTTCTGGTCCTGCGGCTTGCGCTGCGCCAGCGGTTGCAGGCCGAAGGCGAACTCGTCGGGGACGAACGCGCCGTCGAAAGTGACACCGTGGCTGCCGGTGGCGCGCATGCCGGTGTTGTCCCAGCTGTCGTCGATGGTGATGCCCTCGCCGGTGATGCCCTCGCGCCTGGCGTCGATGACGAACGAGCCGACCCTCGGCTCGGCCTCGTCGGTGGTGGCCATGACGATCATCCAGCGCAGGCCCTCGGCGCCGGTGGAGTAGATCTTGTGACCGGTGACGCGCCAGCCGCCGGACACCTTGCGGGCGGTGGTGGCGGGCGCGCCGCCGCGCGAGGGAGTGCCGAGGGCGGGTTCGACCTGCAGGGCGTTCAGCAGCGAGGGGCCCTCGATCGAGGCGGCGAGCACCTGCTCGTAGAGGGCGGGCGGCAGCGCGTCCTCGGTGGCCTGCCTGGCGTGGATGGCCAGGGTCATGGCCGTGATGAGCGCGACCGAGGGGTCGCCCTCGCCGAGGGCGAGCATCAGGTCGACGGTGCCCGCGTGGCCGAGTTCGGCGCCGCCGAAACGCTTTCCGACGGTGGCGGTGAGGACGCCCGCCTCGTGCAGCACCTGGATGCTCTCGGCGGGGAACGCGCCGGTGCGGTCGTAGTCGGCGGCGCGCTCGGCGAGCGCGGCGGTGACGGCCGGTAACGAGGCCGGGTCGTAGGGCCGGAGCGAGGGCGCGGAGGTCACGAGAGCACCTTTCGGGGATGGGGATGCCTGCCGCCGGGCACGGCGGCCAGCAGCGCGCGGGTGTAGTCGACGGCGGGGGTGGTGTAGACGCGGTCGGCGGTGCCCGCCTCGACGAGGCGGCCGCGCCGCATGACGACGATGTCGTCGCTGACCTGCCGGATCACCGCGAGGTCGTGGGAGATGAAGATGTAACTGACGCCGAGTTCGGCCTGCACCCGCACCAGCAGTTCCAGGATCTGCGCCTGCACCGAGACGTCGAGCGCCGAGACGGCCTCGTCGAGCACCACCAGCGAGGGCTCGCTGGCCAGCGCCCTGGCGATCGCGACCCGCTGACGCTGACCGCCGGACATCTCCGCGGGCTTGCGCTCGGCGAAGGAGGCGGGCAGGCCGACCAGGTCGAGCAGTTCGGCGACCCGGCGGGCGCGGGCGGGCCGGTCGCCGATGCCGAAGGCGCGCAACGGTTCGGTGAGGGTGCGGCCGATGGTGAACCGCGGGTCCAGTGAGGCGAACGGGTTCTGGTAGACCAGCTGCACGTGCCTGCGCAACTCGCGCAGCCGCTTGCCGCGCAGCGCGGTGACGTCGCGGCCGTCGAACTCGACCCGGCCCGCGTCGGGATCGGTCAGGCGGGTGACGATCCGGGCCAGGGTGGACTTGCCTAAACCGGATTCACCGACCACGCCGAGGGTGCCGCCGCGCGGGACCGCGATGCTGACGTCGTCGACGGCCTGCACGTCACCGCCGGAACCGCTGTCGCGGAAGGCTTTCCGCAGTCCGGTGGCCACCAGGATCGCGCTGTCCTCCCTGGTGCGCGGCAGCGCGGCGCCCGGTTCGCGTTCGCGGACCACACCGTCGGCCCACACCAGCCGTCCCGACGACACCTGCGGCACGGCGGCCAGCAGTTTGCGGGTGTAGGCGGCCGAGGGGGCGGCCAGGATCTGTTCCGGCGCGCCGGATTCCACCACGCGCCCGGATTCGAGCACCACGATCCGGTCCGACCGGTCCCCCGCCACACCCAGGTCGTGGGTGATGAGCAGGATGGCGATGCCGAGTTCGCGGCGCAGTGCGTCGATGTGGTCGAGGATCTGCTTCTGGATCGTGACATCCAGCGCGCTGGTCGGCTCGTCGGCGATGATCAGTTCCGGGTCGTTGGCCAGCGCGGTCGCGATCAGGGCGCGCTGGCGCATACCGCCGGAGAGCTGGTGCGGGTACTGGCGCGAGCGCAGCTCCGGCCGGTCGATGCCGACCTTGGCGAGCAGGTCGATCACCCGCTGCCGCAGCGCGTCCTTGGGGACGCGGCCCTTGTGCAGGGTGATGGCCTGGGCGATCTGCTCGCCGATGCGCCGGGTCGGGTTGAGCGAGACGGCCGGGTCCTGCGGCACGAAACCGATGCGGGCGCCGCGGATGGCGCGCCACTGCTTGTCGCCGAGCCTCGTGAGCTCGGCGCCGTCGAAGCGGATGCTGCCGCCCTCGACGCGGGCGCGCTCGCCGAGCAGACCGAGCACGGCGTGCGCGGTGGTGCTCTTGCCGGAGCCGGATTCGCCCACCAGGGAGACGAGTTCGCCCGCGGCGATGTCGAAGTCGACGCCGTGCACGGCGCGGAAGGTCTCGGTGCGGGAGATTCGATAGCCGACCCGCAGGCCGGACACCGACAGCAGAGGTGGATGGGTCATGTCAGCGGTCTTCCAGGAAGCGGGCGATGCGGTTGGCGGAGAGCACGACCGCGGCGATGACCAGGCCGGGGAAGGTGGTCATCCACCAGGCGGTGGCCAGGTAGTCGCGGCCGCCGGAGACCAGCGCGCCCCACTCGGGGGTGGGCGGCTGGGCGCCGAAGCCCAGGAACGACAGCGCCGAGACCGACAGGATGGCGGTGCCGAACTCGAGCGCGGTCAGCGCCAGCACCGGCCCCCTGGCGTTGGGCAGCACGTGCGCGAACAGCGTGTAGGACCAGTGCGAGCCGGACGCCTTGGACGCCTCGATGTAGGGCAGCGCCCCGATCTTGAGCGTCTCCGAGCGCATGACGCGGGCGAAGCTGGCGATATTGGCGATGCCGACCGCGATGGCGACATTGATGGTGCCGAAACCGAGCGCGGTGACCACGGCCAGCGAGAGCAGCAGGCCGGGCACGGCGAGCATGACCTCGATGACGCGCATGAGCCAGTCCTCGACCAGGCCGCGCACGAAGCCGGCGATCAGGCCGACGCCCGCGCCGACCACGATGCCGACCAGCACCGCCACCAGCGTCGCCTGCAGGGTCAGCGCGGAGCCGTGCACCACGCGAGCGTAGGTGTCGCGGCCGAGATTGTCGGTGCCGAACCAGTGTTCGGCGCTCGGCGCGGACAGCCGTTCGGCGGGCACGCCGTTGATCGGGTCCTGCGAGGCGAACACCTCCGGGACGAACGCCCAGGCGATGACCAGGGCGATCACCGCGAACGACAGCACGAGGCCGGGCTGACGCAGCACCGCGCGCCACAGGCTGTCGTGCGCGCGGCGGGCGGGTGCGTCCGCCTGCGGGGCGATCTCGGGCGCGCTGTCGCTCGACTTCACCAGCAGCGCGGTCATGATGCGGTCCTTTCGGCGACCTGGTGGACGGGGGCGAACTTGCCGGCGGAAAGCGCTGCGGCAGCGGGCTTGCCTGCAGCGGGCTTCCCGGCGGAGACCGATCTGCGCACCCGCGAGCCGATGCGCGGGTCGAGCAGCGGGTAGAGGATGTCGACGACGATGCCGAGCAGCACGAAGACCGTGGCGGCGAAGGTGACCACCGCGAGCATCACCGGGATGTCCTGGGCGTTGACCGCCTCGTAGGTGATACGGCCGAGACCCATCCGGGAGAACACGGTCTCGACCACGACCGACCCGGCCAGGATGTTGCCGACGATCATGCCGACCATGGTCAGCAGCGGCAGCGCCGCGTTGCGCAGCGCGTCGGTGAACAGGGCGTGCGCGCGGGAGGCACCCTTGGCCCTGACCACCTCGATGTAGGGCTCGGCCATGGTGGTGGCCAGGCTCTTGGCGAGGATCTGGGCGACGAAGGCCGCCGTCGGGATCGCCAGCGTCACGGCGGGCAGGGTCAGGCCGTTGATGCCCTTGCCGCCCAGTGGCGGGAACCAGCCGAGTTCGAAGGCGAAGTACTGGATGAGCAGCAGGCCCACCCAGAACGAGGGCACCGAGACTCCCGCCGCGGGCAGCGACAGCAGCAGCTGGCGCAGCGGCCGCAGCGGTGTCAGGGTGGCAGCCAGCGCGACTCCGAAGCCGAGGACCAGGCCGATCAGCAGGGCGAAGGCGCCGAGCGCCGCGGTCTCGGCGAGTGCGTCGCCGATCATCTCCGTCACCGGCCTTCCGGTTTGGATGGAGATGCCGAAGTCGCCGCGCACCGCGTCGCCGAGGGCGTGCAGATACTGGAGCACCGGGTGCTGGTCCAGCCCGTACTGCTTGCGCAGTTCGTCCAGGGCCGCGTCGTCGGCGTTGGCGAATTCGGTGCCGCTGCCGGAGACCATCAACCGGATGGGATCGCTCGGCAGCAGGTACACCACGACGAACACCAGCGTGAACGCGGCCCAGAGCACGAACAGCCCCTGTAGGAGTCGGCCGCCGAGGAACCAGAGCCAGTCACGCACAGCTGTCGTCGACACCGGGCCGCGAGTCATCGTCGTCGTGCGTTGTATTAAGCAACCCCCCCGGACCACGGGCGCCCCCCCAGCGTAAGCCAACACAGTGGCCCCCGCCACCCCCCCCAACCC
>NZ_JARWRU010000732.1 GCF_029867845.1 Nocardia farcinica
CGGTCGGCGGGCAAGGCGAGCAGGGCCGCGTCGAGCACGCCGGTGCGCAACCCCTCCAGCAGCCGGGCGGTCTGGTCCTCCACGATCTGCGGCACCAGGGTGGGCAGCCGGTCGAGCAGCGGACCGAGCAGACCGGGCAGAATGTAGGGGGCCACGGTCGGGATGATGCCCATGCGCAACGGCCCGCCCAGCGCGGTGCCGGTGGCGGCGGCGACGAATCGGTCGGCCGCCTCCAGGGTGGCCAGCGCCTGCGGCAGCAACCGCATGCCCGCGGCCGTCACGAGCACCCGCCGGGTGCTGCGCTCGATCAGCTGCAATCCGAGCCCGTTCTCCAGCGCGGCGAGTGCCTGCGACAGTGTGGGTTGACTCACACCCAGACGCGCTGCCGCGGTGCCGAAATGGCGATGCTCGGCGATAGCCGCGAACGCACGCAGCTGTGACAGGGTTGGCTGATAAGTATGATCACTCACGCCTATCAGTCTAGTGCCACCCATCACCTTTACCTTTTGAAGGGTACTGGGCAAGATGGTTGACGAAGGCGTGAATCCACCGAATACATCGAGGAGAAAAGCATGGCTCTGCTGACCATCGGCGACCAGTTCCCCGCGTACAACCTCACCGCGGTGATCGGCGGTGACCTGTCGAAGGTCGACGCTCAGCAGCCCGACGACTACTTCACCCAGGTCACCAGCGACGACTACGCGGGCAAGTGGCGGATCGTCTTCTTCTGGCCGAAGGACTTCACCTTCGTCTGCCCCACCGAGATCGCCGCCTTCGGCAAGCTGAACGACGAGTTCGCCGACCGCGACGCCCAGGTGCTCGGCGTCTCCGTCGACAACGAGTTCGTGCACTTCCAGTGGCGCGCCCAGCACGAGGACCTCAAGACCCTCCCCTTCCCGATGCTGTCGGACCTCAAGCGTGAGCTGAGCGCCGCCACCGGTGTGCTGAACGCCGACGGCGTCGCCGACCGCGCCACCTTCATCGTCGACCCGAACAACGAGATCCAGTTCGTCTCGGTGACCGCCGGTTCGGTCGGCCGCAACGTCGACGAGGTGCTGCGCGTGCTCGACGCCCTGCAGTCCGACGAGCTGTGCGCCTGCAACTGGAAGAAGGGCGACCCGACCATCAACGCCGGCGAGCTGCTCGCCGCCAGCGTCTGAGTCGAACCCCGCCCCACACTCCACTCCACTCCCACCAGGGAGTCATCACATCCCCAGCCGCCCGCCGGACGGCGGCCCTACGCGAAAGAGGTCGAAAGAATGAGCATTGAGAACCTGAAGAACTCCCTCCCCGAGTACGCCAAGGACCTCAAGCTCAATCTGTCCTCCATCGCACGGACCACCGTGCTGAACGAGCAGCAGCTGTGGGGCACCCTGCTCGCCTCGGCCGCCGCCACCCGCTCGGCCACCACGCTGCGCGAGATCGCCGAGGAAGCCGCCGACGTGCTGTCGGAGGAGGCGTACAACGCCGCCCTCGGCGCGGCCTCGATCATGGGCATGAACAACGTGTTCTACCGGGGCCGGGCGTTCCTGGACGGTCGCTACGACGACCTGCGGGCGGGCCTGCGCATGCAGATCATCGGCAACCCGGGCGTGGACAAGGCCGACTTCGAGCTGTGGTCCTTCGCGGTCTCCTCGATCAACGGCTGCGCGCACTGCCTCGAGGCGCACGAGCACACCCTGCGCGAGGCGGGGGTGTCCCGTGAGGTGATCTTCGAGTCCCTGCGCGCCGCCGCGATCGTGGCAGGCGTCGGCCAGGCCGTGCAGTCCACCGAGGCGCTCGCCGCCGCGGCGGTCTGATCCGGTCACCGCTCTTCGAGCACACGAAGGGGCGCCCCCCCCCGCGGCCGCGCCGGGCCGGGGGGGTGGACAAAGAGAGGGGGAGAGAAAAAAACCCGCCCCCCCCCCCCGCCCCCGGCCGGGGGGGGGGGGGGGGCGCGGG
>NZ_JARWRU010000733.1 GCF_029867845.1 Nocardia farcinica
CGCCATGGGCACCAAGGCGGTGGGTGTGAAGCAGCCCGCCGCGCCGGGTTCGGCCGGTTACGTCAGCGGCAGCGGCTCCGGCCCTCGTCCCGGCGGCCCGACCGGCCCCGGCGGCGGCACCCCGCGCGGCCCGAACAACCCGCAGGGCAGCGGCGGTCCGCGCGCCTCGGGCACACAGGGCTCGCGCGCGGTACCCTCCGGGGCCGCCACGGCTGCCGGGCGCGTCGGTGCGGCCAGAGCCGCCACCAGCGGCATGCGCCGAGCCGACGAGACGATGGGTGACGTGGCAGGGGATCGTTGGGCGAACCGTTCGCCCGACCTCGGGAGGAGCACCATTCCGCGATGACGATGAGCGACACCTACGAGCGCCGCTCCTACGGGCTGTGGCAGAAGCCGCGCAGCGCCGGTCTTTTCGGCCTGCGCTGGGAAGAGACGGTGATCGGCTTCGTCGTCGTGATCACCGCGCTGATCTGTGCCATGGTCGGTGGATTCACCCTCGGCCTCGTCGTCGGCGGCATCGGTGTGGCTGTGATGGTTCCACTGGTGTGGCGGACGGGGGGCCGCTCCGGCTACGAGACGGGATTGATGATGTTCCACTGGATGCGCTCACGCAGTCGCGGCGAACACGTGTACCGGGGCGGACGGTTCTCCCGCATCCCCGGTGGCGCCACCCGGCTGCCCGGCCTGCTCGCGCCGTCGAAGCTCTACGAGGGCATCGATGCGGGCGGTTACAGCTTCGGCATGATCCACCTGCCCCAGTTCGCCCAGTACACCGTGGTGCTGCGGGCCTGGCCGCAGGGCCACGAGGCGGTCGACCAGCCGGTGATCGACCGCTGGGTCTCGGCCTGGGGCACCTTCCTTGCCTCGGTCGGCCAGACCAGCGACATCGTGGCCGTGGTCCCGGTGATCGACACCGTGCCCGAGACCGGCAACCGCCTGCTCACCGAGGTCTCCACGATCACCAAGCCGGAAGCGCCCGACCTGGCCCAGCAGGTGATGTACGAGCTGGCCACCGAACTGCCGCAGGAGCGCGTGCAACTGCTGCCGCGGGTGGCGATCACGTTCAAGGCCACCACCGCCGAGCGGCGCAAGAACCCCGCCGAGGAGGCGGTCGAGATCGGCAGGCGCCTGCCGGGCATCTGCGCGGCGCTGGCCGAGGCGGGCGTGCGCGCCCAGCCGATGTCGGCCGACGAGATCATCGCCTTCATCCGCCGCAGCTACGACCCGGCCTCGCAGGCCGACCTCGAGGTCGCCGCCTCCGAACCCGAGGGGCACGGCCTCGACTGGGCCGACGCGGGCCCGGTGTCGCACGACGAGAAGTGGGACCACTACATCCACGACGGCGGTCGCTCGGTCACCTGGGAGATGGACGCCGCTCCCGAGGGCGCGGTCGACGAGCGGGTGCTGCAGCGGCTGCTCGCGCCGAACCCGGAGGTGCCGCGCAAGCGCATCGCCATCGTCTACCGCCCGCACTCGGCCGCCGACGCCGCCGAGATCGTCGACGACGACTTCAAGAACGCGCTGGTGGCCCAGCAGAGCGAACGTGGCGTGGTCTCGGCCGCGGCGACGCTGCGCGTCGGTGCCACCCAGCAGGCCCGTGAGGAGCAGGCCCGCGGCCACGGCGTGACCCGCTTCGGCGCGCTGGTTACAATCACCGAGCCGTTGCGCGGCGACCTGCCGCGCATCGAGGCGATCACCCGCGACCTGTCCACCCAGGCGCGGCTGAAGATCCGGCGGTGCTACCGCTACCAGGGCGCGGCCTTCGCGGCCTCGCTCGGGTGCGGCGTGATCCTGCCGGAGCACGCGACCATTCCGAAGGCATTGGCGGGGTGAACTGATCATGGCACGCGAACACGAGCCACCCGTGAGGGAGCGCGCGGCGACCGGGCAGCGCGAGCGGCGCCCGGACCCGGCCGAGCGCGAGCAGTGGGCGCGGCCGTACGACGACGGGGACATGGGCCCCCGTCGCAGGGACGAGGGTGCGCGGCCGCGCAGGCCGGCGCCCGCCCGGGGTTCCGGCCAGGACCGAGGCAGGGAACCCGCCCGGCGCCCGCGTCCGGTCGCCGACCGCGACGGTGAACCGAGGCGGGAGCCGCGCAGGCT
>NZ_JARWRU010000734.1 GCF_029867845.1 Nocardia farcinica
TTAAATATTTTTGCGGGGTGATTTATTTGGTTTGGTGGGGGGTCATTTTCCGGTTGTTTTTATTCGGTGCCCCGCCGCCCCTCCCTTCCGTAGGGGCCCGGCCGAGGCGGTCGCGTGGACGTGGATTTCGTGCGCGACCTGCCTCGTCGCGTGGACGTTCGACCATAACCCTCATGATCCCCGGCCTGCGCGCGGATTGTCACCCCGGTGGGGGATGTGGAACACCGCCGAGTGCGATCACGGGACAATCACGACGGCCCGCGACCGCGCTCGAGTGGGTGTTTGCCGGGCCGAATGTCGTCGGCAATGATTCGGCAACTCGGTATCTTCGCAAGCTTGGCAAACTTTCGGAGCCCAATTGGCAAGAGGCGGGCAAACTCTCGGCCGAGCTGCTACTGTCGGGAACGCGGGGGTCGCCCTCGCCAGGTGTTCTCACCTCGAGCCCGACGGCGATGACAACGCACAGGAGAGTGGCGCGCTACCACCAGGCGCACGGCGGGAATCGGAAGTTGGTCACCGCATTCCGGTGCTAGTCAGACGATCCGGGAATCAGTTGTCTCGTTTTCGACGCAGCAAAGGAGCTAGTGCCGTGGAAGTTGATGTGACGGGAGCTGTGTGGCGGAAGAGCTCATACAGCGGCCCCGACGGGAACTGCGTGGAAGTCGCGTTCCTCGACGACGGCAATGTAGCGGTTCGCGACACGAAGGACGGGGGAACGGGCCCGGTGCTCGCCTTCACGCCGGGCGAATGGGACGCGTTCGTCAACGGCGTTTTCGCGGGGGAATTCCACCGCAGCTGAGAACCGCCCGCGCCGAACGGTGAGCAGGCGGCCCCGAGTCCGGCGTGACGGCTCGGGGCCGAGCGTGCTCGACGTGCCCATCTGCCCCGAACAGGTGAGTTCGGGGGCGGTCAGTTCGGGGGACAGGAGTTCGGTGCAGCCGGGTTCGGGGGAGTGAGGTTCGGACGGGCGGGCCGGTGCCATAAATTCGGGTCATGGATCGGATGGCCGCGCAGGACGCGACGATGTTCTGGTTGTCGACGCGCAGCCACAACGACCTGTTCCTGCTCTACGCCTTCGCCGATCTCGGCCGCCCGGCCCGCGAGTTGCGCGCCCTGGTGCGCGACCGCGCCGCCGGTGTTCCCGACCTGCGCGTCCGCGTCCGCGAGGTTCCGGGTGATCTGGCCTATCCGGCCTTGGCGCCGTGCGATTTCTCCGACGAGCAGTTCGTCGAACATCCGGCCCCCGGAGACTGGGCAGGACTGCGCGCGGCGGTCGGGGGACTGCTCGGCACCGGCGTGGACGCGACCGTCAGCCCGTGGCGCGTCCACGTGTTCCGCGGGGTGACCGGCGCGCCGATGTGCCGCACACCCGGCGAACCAACCACCGTGTCCGTGCTCCAGATCTCCCACGCCCTGGTCGACGGTCGGCGCGCCGCCGAGGTGGCCAGGCAGTTGTTCGCCGCCGCAACCGAATCCGGGACCGCCGCCGCAACCGCACCAGGCGCGCAGCCGCCCCCTCGGCCCGTGCCCGGCAGCCGGCGCGGGGCGGGGGCCCCCCGCCGCCGGGGGCGGCGGGGGCCCCGGGGGGGGCCCGGCGGACGGTCATGGCCGGGTCGTGCCGGGCTTGCGGGTCACGGGTTTACAAATTCGGTGATTTGTCTAGACAGCCGACAGTCCGGCTCGTATTGTCCATCCTGTATGTAATGCGCATCACATGCGTGCACAGAGGGAGACGACGATGTCGACTGATGCCGATGCGACCGAGCGGACCGCCGAGCTGTCGGCCTGGCGCGACCGCAAGCGCTACTACTGGCTGTGGGGCCTGTTCGTCCCCACCGGACTGTTCACCATCGTGCTGCCCGCGGTGTGGGCGCTGAACGAACTCGGTCTGCCCGCCGCGGCCCACCTGCCGTTCTGGCTCGGCCCGTTCCTGCTCTACCTGGTCATCCCGCTGGCCGACCGCTTCATCGGCCCGGACGGGGAGAACCCGCCGGACGAGGTGCTCGCCCACCTGGAGAACGACCGCTACTACCGCTACCTGACCTACCTCTACCTGCCCTTCCAGTACGCCGGGCTGGTCATGGCCTGCTACCTGCTCACCGCGGGCGATCTGAGCTGGCTCGGCATCGACGGCGGCCTGCACCTGGCCGACAAGATCGGCCTGACCGTCACCATCGGCCTGGTCGGCGGCATCGGCATCAACACCGCGCACGAACTCGGCCACAAGAAGGTCGATCTGGAGCGCTGGCTCTCGCGCATCGCGCTGGCCCAGACCGGCTACGGCCACTTCTACATCGAACACAACCGGGGCCACCACGTGCGCGTGGCCACCCAGGAGGATCCGGCCAGCTCGCGGCTGGGTGAATCGTTCTGGGAGTTCCTGCCGCGCACCGTCAAGGGCAGCCTGGTCTCGGCCTGGCGGCTGGAGAAGGCGCGGCTGGAACGCCTCGGCACCGGCCCGTGGACCTGGCGCAACGAGGTGTTGCAGGCCTGGGCGATGACAGTCGCGTTGTACGCGTTGCTGGTCGCGGTCTTCGGCATCGGGCTGCTGCCCTGGCTGCTGGTGCAGGCGGTGTTCGGGTTCAGCCTGCTCGAGGTGGTCAACTATCTCGAGCACTACGGCCTGGCCAGGCAGCGCACCGGCTCCGGGCGCTACGAGCGGCCCGCGCCCACGCACAGCTGGAACAGCGACCACCTGGTCACCAATGTCTTCCTCTACCACCTGCAGCGGCACAGCGACCACCACGCCAATCCCACCCGCCGCTACCAGACGCTGCGCAGCTGGGACGGCGCGCCGAACCTGCCCGCGGGCTACGCCACCATGATCATGCTGGCCTACGTTCCGCCGCTGTGGCGCCGGGTGATGGACAAGCGGGTGCTGGCCCACTACGACGGCGACGTCACCCGGGCGAACATCCATCCGCGCACGCGCGAGCGGGTGCTGGCCGCCTACGGCGCGCAGGACGCGCGATGAGCGCGTTCCGCTGCCCGGTGTGCGAATACGTCTACGACGAGACCAGAGGCGATCCGCACGAGGGATTTCCGGCGGGAACTCCGTGGGAATCGGTGCCCGACGACTGGTGCTGCCCGGATTGCGGTGTTCGCGAGAAAATCGATTTCGAACCGATGGGAGCGACGGGATGACCGAATACAAGCTGTATCAGTGCGTGCAGTGCGGCTTCGAGTACGACGAGGCGAAGGGCTGGCCGGAGGACGGCATCGCCCCCGGCACCCGCTGGGAGGACATCCCCGACGACTGGAGCTGCCCGGACTGCGGGGCGGCGAAGGCCGATTTCTTCATGGTCGAGATCGAGCGGTCCTGAGGTGGCAGGCCGCGGGCCGTCCTCGCCCTACCAGGAGGCGACCAGGGAACTGCTGCGCGCGTCGATCCTGGACGCCATGCGCGCGCTGCTGCTCGAACGCGACTGGGCCAAGATCACCGTCGGCGACGTCGCGGCCAGGGCCGGGGTGAGCAGGCAGACCCTCTACAACGAGTTCGGCTCGCGGGCGGGGCTGGCGCAGGCCTACGCCATCCGGCTGGCCGACGATCTGGTCGATCACGTCGGCACCGCGGTGGCGGCGAACGTCGGGGACGCGCGCGCGGCCATCCGCGAGGGGCTGGCCGGTTTCTTCCTCGACGCGGCCGCCGACCCGCTGGTGTGCTCGCTGCTGGCCGGTGCGGCCAAGCCGGACCTGCTGCGGCTGATCACCCTGGACGCGGGCCCGCTGGTCGAGCACGCCACCGCCAGGCTGGCGGCGGTGTTCGAGCACAGCTGGGTCGAGGCCGGCGCCGCGCAGGCCGACGTCCTCGCCCACGCGCTTGTGCGCATCGCGCTGAGTTACATCCCGAATCCGCCCGGTCCCGGCCGCAACGGACCGGCCGAGCTCGCCGATTTGCTGACTCCCTATGTGGACGGCATCCTCGCCGCCCGCGAGGCCGGTTGACCATTCGACGAATCGACCCGCTTTGCATTGCCCGACGTATGCTGTACGTTTAAACTTCGAGCCGTGGCGGCCGGCGCACCGACCGGCCGGATTGTAACGGCGCCCACCTTTCCAGGGGTAGTGGCCCTGTAACGGCAGGTGAGCCTGTATGTATTTCCTTGAAAAGTCGGGTAGTTCATCAAGCGGGGCAGGATTGCAAACGGACGGCAAATCGGCGCTTGCGCGGGATCCCAAACGTCACCTGTGGGTGCTCGGCCTCGTCGCCCCCGCCTCGGCACTGCTGCCGTCGCAGCTGGTGCTCCGCACGGGCATGGAGGTCTTCTGGTGGATCGGGCCGGTCATCGTCCTGGTGATCATCCCGATTCTGGACTGGCTGGTCGGTGAGGACGGCACCAATCCGCGCGAGGAGGACTACGAGGCGCTGTCCAACGACCGCTACTACCGCTGGTGCACCTTCCTGTTCCTGCCCGTGCAGATGATCGGCCTGCTGGTCGCCTCGGCGATGTGGGCGGGCGACGAGCTGAGCCTGCTCGACAAGGCGGGCCTGGCCACCACGCTCGGCCTGGTCAGCGGCATCGGCATCAACGCGGCGCACGAACTCGGCCACCGCTCGGAGCGGCTGGAGCGCTGGCTGGCCAAGATCGCGCTCGCCCAGTCCGGCTACGGCCACTTCTTCGTCGAGCACAACCGCGGTCACCACGTGCGGGTTGCCACCCCCGACGATCCGGCCAGCGCCAGGATGGGCGAGTCGCTGTGGGAGTTCATGCCACGCAGCGTGGTCGGCGGCTTCCGCTCCGCCATCGGCCTGGAACGCGACCGGCTGGCCAGGCTCGGTCTCGGCTGGTGGTCGGTGCACAACCACATCCTGCAGGCGTGGTCGATGACGATCGGCCTGTTCGGCGGGCTCATGCTGGTCTTCGGCTGGCACATCCTGCCGTGGCTGCTGATCCAGGCCGTGATCGGCATCGGCCTGCTGGAGACGGTCAACTACGTCGACCACTCCGGGCTGCTGCGCGCGCGGCGCCCGAACGGCCGCTGGGCGCGCTGCTCGCCGCGCGACAGCTGGAACAGCGACCGGTTGGTGACCAACATCTTCCTGTTCCATCTGCAGCGTCACAGCGATCATCACGCAAACCCCGGCAGGCGATACCAGACCCTGCGCAGCTCCGATGTCGCTCCGCAGTTGCCCGCGGGCTACGCGACCATGATTCTGTTCGCCGCCGTGCCGCCGTTGTGGCGGGCGGTGATGGATAAGCGGCTGCTCGCCCACTACGGTGGCGACATCACCCGCGCCAATATCGCGCCCCGCAAACGCGCCAAGATCCTGTCCGAGCACGGCGTGCTCGTCTGACCGGCGCGACGACGGGGGCCGTGTGTGCAGGTGCGGCGCGACCCGCCCGCCGGGCGGCGCTAGCCTTGCAGCGGTACAGCCGAACCAGGAGAGGCAGATGACGACCTCAGAACTTCCCGCTCGCACGACCCCGACCGCGGATGTCCGCAACGGCATCGATTTCAAGGTGGCCGATCTCGCTCTGGCCGATTTCGGCCGCAAGGAGATCCGGCTGGCCGAGCACGAGATGCCCGGCCTGATGGCCCTGCGCCGCGAGTACGCCGACGTGCAGCCGCTGAAGGGCGCGCGCATCTCCGGCTCGCTGCACATGACCGTGCAGACCGCCGTGCTCATCGAGACCCTGGTCGCCCTCGGCGCCGAGGTCCGCTGGGCCAGCTGCAACATCTTCTCCACCCAGGACCATGCCGCCGCCGCGGTCGTCGTCGGCCCGCACGGCACCGTCGACGAGCCGAAGGGCGTGTCGGTCTTCGCCTGGAAGGGCGAGACCCTGGAGGAGTACTGGTGGGCGGCCGAGCAGATGCTCACCTGGCCCGGCGAGCCGGCCAACATGATCCTCGACGACGGCGGCGACGCCACCATGCTGGTGCTGCGCGGCGCCCAGTTCGAGAAGGCCGGAGTCGTCCCGCCCGAGGACGCGAACCACTCCGCCGAGTACAAGGTCTTCCTCGACCTGCTGCGCGAGAGCCTGCGGACCGACAAGGGCAAGTGGACCGCCATCGCCGAGAGCGTCCGCGGCGTCACCGAGGAGACCACCACCGGCGTGCTGCGCCTCTACCAGTTCGCCGCCGCCGGTGAGCTGGCCTTCCCGGCGATCAACGTCAACGACTCGGTCACCAAGTCCAAGTTCGACAACAAGTACGGCACCCGCCACTCGCTGATCGACGGCATCAACCGCGGCACCGACGTGCTCATCGGCGGCAAGAAGGTGCTCATCTGCGGCTACGGCGACGTGGGCAAGGGGTGCGCGGAGTCGCTGGCAGGCCAGGGCGCGCGCGTCCAGGTCACCGAGATCGACCCCATCAACGCGCTGCAGGCGCTGATGGACGGCTTCGACGTGGTCACCGTCGAGCAGGCCATCGCCGACGCCGACATCGTCATCACCGCGACCGGCAACAAGGACATCATCACCCTCGACCACATGCGGGCGATGAAGGAACAGGCCATTCTGGGCAACATCGGCCACTTCGACAACGAGATCGACATGGCCGCCCTGGAGAACTCCGGCGCCACCCGCCTCGAGATCAAGCCGCAGGTCGACCTGTGGACCTTCGACGACACCGGCCGCTCGATCATCGTGCTGTCCGAGGGCCGCCTGCTCAACCTGGGCAACGCCACCGGCCATCCCTCGTTCGTGATGTCCAACAGCTTCTCCAACCAGGTCATCGCGCAGATCGAGCTGTGGACCAAG
This sequence comes from Nocardia farcinica, assembly GCF_029867845.1. Taxonomy (GTDB): domain Bacteria; phylum Actinomycetota; class Actinomycetes; order Mycobacteriales; family Mycobacteriaceae; genus Nocardia; species Nocardia farcinica_A. The sequence goes on from NZ_JARWRU010000734.1 coordinate 6,705, forward strand.
CCGCAGGAATACGACAACGAGGTCTACCGCCTGCCCAAGCACCTCGACGAGAAGGTCGCGCGCATCCACGTGGAGGCCCTCGGCGGCACCCTCACCAAGCTCACCAAGGACCAGGCCGAGTACATCGGCGTGGACGTCGAGGGCCCGTACAAGCCGGAGCACTACCGGTACTGATGGCACGAGATCAGGTGCTGGTCGCACTGGAGGGCCTCGACGGCGCGGGCAAGCGCACGCTGACCGACGCCGTCGTGGCCGACCTCGGCGCGCGGGGGGTGCGGGCGGCCACGCTCGCCTTCCCGCGCTACGGGCGCTCGGTGCACGCGGATCTGGCCGCCGAGGCGCTGCACGGCGCGCACGGCGACCTCACCACCTCGGTCTACGCCATGGCCCTGTTGTTCGCCCTCGACCGCGCCGACGCCCGCGACGAGCTGTCGAAAGCCCTGGCCGCCAACGACATCGTGATCCTGGATCGCTATGTCGCCTCCAACGCCGCCTACAACGCGGCCAGGCTGCACCAGGACGCCGACGGCGAGATCGTCGGCTGGACAGCGGATCTGGAGTTCGGCCGCTTCGGCCTGCCCGAGCCCGACGTGCAGCTGCTGCTCGACGTCGAGCCGGAAGTGGCGGCCGAACGTGCCCGCAGGCGCACCGAACTCGATGCCGACCGGCCGCTGGACGCCTACGAACGCGACGGGGGGCTGCAGAAGCGGACCCTGGCGGTGTACCGTGAGCTCGCCGAACGGAACTGGCACGGACCGTGGTGGACTTGTCGGCCCGAGGACGATCCGGCGGCGCTGGCCGCCCGTCTGGCCGAGATGATCGCTCGATAATGTTCGTTGGGATTTACCGGTTCGCTCGTGCCGATTCGGCTGTTCTCGGTATTCACGCGACCCACGATTATTCGGCTGCTCGCCATTATTTGGCGTGGCGGCCCGAATCACGACCGGGAGATGACAACATATAACCATGAAGCCGAAGATTCTGGTCGTCGACGACGATATGGCGCTCGCCGAGATGCTGACGATCGTCCTACGCGGGGAGGGATTCGACCCGCACGTGGTCGGCGACGGCACGCAGGCGCTGGCGGCGGTCCGTGAGATCCGCCCCGACCTGGTCCTGCTCGACCTGATGCTGCCCGGCATGAACGGCATCGATGTGTGCCGCGTGCTGAGGGCCGACTCTGGTGTCCCGATCGTGATGCTCACCGCCAAGACCGACACGGTCGACGTGGTGCTCGGCCTGGAATCGGGCGCCGACGACTACATCGTCAAACCCTTCAAGCCCAAGGAGCTCGTCGCCCGGGTGCGCGCGCGGCTGCGCCGCACCGTGGAGGAGCCCGCCGAGCAGCTCCAGATCGCCGACATCCTCATCGACGTGCCCGCCCACAAGGTCACGCGGGCGGGCCAGCAGATCTCGCTGACCCCGCTGGAGTTCGACCTGCTGGTCGCGCTGGCCCGCAAGCCGCGCCAGGTCTTCACCCGTGAGGTGCTGCTCGAGCAGGTCTGGGGCTACCGCCACGCCGCCGACACCCGGCTGGTGAACGTGCACGTGCAGCGGCTGCGCGCCAAGGTGGAGAAGGACCCGGAGAACCCGGAGATCGTGCTGACCGTCCGCGGTGTCGGCTACAAGGCCGGACCGCCGTGATCGATGGGAAGCGTCCCGCCTCGCGCGGGGTGATTCCACGACTGGAACGGTCGCTGGCCCCGATCGGTGCCTGGTTCACCGATCTGGGCACCGCCCTCGGCCATCTGTGGCGGCGTTCGCTGCAACTGCGCGTCATCGTCTCCACGCTGACGTTGTCGCTGATCGTCATCACCATCCTCGGTGTCGTGCTGACCAGCCAGATCACCGATCGCCTGCTCGACGCGAAGGTCAACGCGGCCGAGGAGGAGATCGACCGGGTCCGCGTCGCCGTCGAGGACAAGGTGGCAGGCATCTACGACATCGATCCGCTGCGCAAGGCGCTGATGGACGCGCGTAACGAGGTGTCCAATCGCGGCGGCTCCGGCCGTTCCAGCGGCGCGGCGGGCAGTTTCGACACCGCCCTGATCGTGATCGGCGGCTCGGCCCAGCAGGCCGAGGCCGGACCCGTCTCGGAGGTGCCCCCCGAACTGCGGCGCTTCGTGCAGCGCAACCAGATCAGCTACCAGTTCGCCACGGTCAACGACCCGGACGGCTATCACGGGCGCGCGCTCATCATCGGCAGCCCCAGCGCCGAGGTGCCGACGCTGGAGGTCTACCTGATCTTCCCGCTGGCCAACGAGGAGAGCAGCCTGGCGCTGATGCGCGGCACGATGATGATCGGCGGCCTGGTGCTGCTCGTGCTGCTCGCGGCGATCACCGCGCTGGTCACCCGGCAGGTGGTGCTGCCGATCCGGTCGGCCGCGCGCATCGCCAGCCGCTTCGCCGACGGACGCCTCAAGGAACGCATGCTGGTGCGCGGCGAGGACGACATGGCGCGGCTGGCGCAGGCCTTCAACGAGATGGCCGAGAGCCTGTCGAACCAGATCACCCAGCTCGAGGAGTTCGGCAACCTGCAGCGCCGGTTCACCTCCGACGTCAGCCACGAGCTGCGCACCCCGCTGACCACGGTCCGCATGGCCGCCGACCTGATCCACGGCTCCAGCGACCAGCTCGATCCCGCGCTGACCCGCAGCGCCGAGCTGCTGGTGACCGAACTCGACCGGTTCGAGAGCCTGCTCAACGACCTGCTCGAGATCAGCAGGCACGACGCGGGTGTGGCCGAGTTGCAGGTGGAGTCGCTGGATGTGCGGATGTGCGCGCGGGCGGCCATCTCCACCGTGCGCCATCTGGCCAAGGACGCGGGTGTCGAGGTGGTCACCGACCTGCCGGAGGATCCGGTGGTGGCCGAGGTCGATCCGCGCCGGGTGGAACGGGTGCTGCGCAACCTGCTCGCGAACGCCATCGACCACAGCGAGGGCAAGCCGGTGCTGCTGCGCATGCGCGGCGACACCGACACCAACGCCGTGGCCTTCGTGGTGCGTGACCAGGGCGTCGGCCTTCGCCCCGGCGAGGACAAACTGGTGTTCAACCGCTTCTGGCGCTCGGACCCCTCCCGGATGCGCCGCTCCGGCGGCACCGGCCTCGGCCTGTCGATCAGCGTCGAGGACGCCAACCTGCACGCGGGCAAGCTGGAGGCCTGGGGCGAACTCGGCGTCGGCGCGAGCTTCCGGCTCACCCTGCCGATGGTGCGCGGCCGCAAGATGGGCACCAGCCCGCTGCCGCTCGAGGCCGCCGTCCGCAGGCAGGCCCCGCGCGCCTCGGACCCGGTGCCCATCGAGGGCGACCCGGTCGAACTGCCGACCGTGCCGATGCACCGGCCCGCGCCGCGCGCGAGCGCGCCGTCCGGGGCGAACGGCACGTCGGCCGACAGCGGCGCCGCCGCTGCCGAAGGCGCGTCGAGTGGTGACAGCGCGACGGACGGCAGCGCGGGGACGGACTCACCGGGCAACGATCCCGACGGTGGCGGCGCCGAGGCCGGCGGCTCGTCCACGGGTGGCGTCCCGGGCGGCGAGGAGGGAAGCGCGACGAACGGCAGCCAGGTGTTCAGCGAACGCGGAGGTGAACCGACATGACGATGTGCGTCGGCCGGTCGTCCGGTCGCGTCGGCCGGTGGCGTCGGCCGCTGGGACCGGCCGGGCTGTTGCTCGTCGTGCTGCTCGTGCTCACCGGTTGCGCCAGCCTGCCGGAGTCCTCCGCGCCGCAGGCGCTGCGGACCATCGACCGCGAGCCCGCCGCCGAGGGCCCGACTCCGCCGATCGCCGGTCGTGACCCGGACCTGCTGTTGCGCGACTTCCTCACCGCCACCGCCGACCCGACCAGCCGCCATCTGGCCGCCCGCCAGTACATGACGCCCTCGGCGTCGGCGCAGTGGGACGACACCGCGGGCACCACCATCGTGGAGCGCCCGGACACGCTGCTGGAGTCCCGGGACGGCACGAGGGCCACCTACCGGATCCGCGCGCAGCGGGTGGCCGAGCTGTCCG
>NZ_JARWRU010000735.1 GCF_029867845.1 Nocardia farcinica
GCTGTGGGGGGGGGGGTCCGGCGGGGCGCCCGCGCGGGGGCCCCCCGTGGGGCCCGCGGGGGCCGGTGAGCAGGCGTTCCACGCGGGTGGCCAGCGCGGTGAAGGCGTCGCGGTCGCGATCGGATTCGGCGGTGTGCGCGCAGGTCACCGTGTCGCCGTGCAGGGCGAACAGTTCGGTGACCAACGGGAGGTCGGCGCCCGCGCGTTCCCTGCGGTCGCGGGCCTTGGCCTCGTCGGCCAGTCGCTCGATCGTGGCGGCCTGTCGTGCCACCACGCGGGACAGGTCCTCGATGTGTTCGCTCAGCCGCGACAACAGGGCGGCGGTCTCGTCGCGCGTCGGCTCGTGCGCCGTCGTGGGCTCGTGCGCCGTCGAGGTGGTCTCGGGTACAGTCGGCGCGGGCGCGGTCCGCCCGCCGGTGCCCGGCTCGGTCGGGACGGCGGCGCCGTCGGCGGTGTGGCTGTCGGTGTCGACAGCGGCGGTATCGGTGTCGGTGTCGATGTCGGTGTCGGTGTCGATGGTGCGTTCCCCCTGGTCAGGAGTGCGGTCATGCGCGTGCTCGGTGCGCTGCCCGGTGTCCGTCATGCAGGCACCCTAACGCCGGGAGGCGAATCGGCGCGGCGACAGCGGGATTCGCGCGGTGAGCGGATCTGACCGCAGGCGGGGACTGCTAGCATCCCTCGCATGGGGGTCTACGGCATCGACCTGGGCACAACGAACTCGGCCATCGCGCGGATCGACGCCGACGGCCGTCCCGAAGTGCTGACCGGCATGAACGGGGAACCGACGGTTCCCTCCGTCGTGCTGTTCGCATCCGCTTTCGATCACGTCGTCGGCGAGGGCGCGCGGCGCCAGGCCCGGCTCGACCCCGAGCACGTGTGCGCGCTGGTCAAGCGGCGCATGGGCGACGCCGACTGGCGCTTCGCCGCGCACGGCGAGATGTGGTCGGCCCCCGCGGTCTCCGCCCTGATCCTCAAGAGCCTGGCAGCCGACGCGGAGTTCGCCGGTGGCGAGCCGGTGCGGCGCGCGGTCATCACCGTGCCCGCCTACTTCGGCGACGAGGAGCGCAAGGCCACCATCCAGGCGGGCACCTACGCCGGGTTCGAGGTCGCGGGCGTGCTCTCCGAGCCCATCGCAGCCGCTTTCTCCTACGGATTCGGCAAGCTCGACGGCAGCATCGACATCGGCAAGGCGGGCGCACGGGAGACCGTGCTGGTCTACGACCTCGGCGGCGGCACCTTCGACGCCACCGTCATCGAACTGGCCGACCGCCGGATCTCGGTGCTGGCGGTGGAGGGCGACCACCAGCTCGGCGGCGCCGACTGGGACGAGCGCATCGCTCTGCAACTGTCGCAGCGCTTCTGCGCCGAGCATCCCGACGCCGAGGACCCGCTCGACGATTCCGCGGGCTCGCAGATGCTGGTGCTGGCCGCCGAGCGCGCCAAGCACGACCTGACCGATGCCGAGAGCACCGAGGTGGTCGTCGCGCACGACGGCCGCCGCTCGGTCGTCACCCTGACCCGCGCCGAGCTCGAGGAGATGACCGCCTCGCTCATGCGCCGCACCATCGACCTCACCCGGGACTGCCTGGCCGAGGCCGCCAAGCGCGGCGTCGCCCGGGTCGACCGGCTGCTGCTGGTCGGCGGCTCGTCCCGGATGCCGATGGTGGCCAGGCACCTGCGCGAAGAGTTCGGCCTGGTCGGAGAGCTGCGCGATCCCGACCTGTCGGTGGCACGGGGCGCGGCCCTCTACGGCGAGAAGCTGGAGATGGAGCGGCTGGTCGCCGCCGACCTGGTCACCAGGGGCAGGCTCCGCGACGGGGCATCCCTCACCGAGGCCGCGCCCGCCGATCTGGAGCAGGCCGTGGCGCGGGTGGCCGCCTCCTTCGGCCAGCCGGTGAGCGTGGTGCGGCGCATGCTGGAGATCCAGGTCGACACCGTGGTCTCGCGCGGCTTCGGCGTGCTGGCGCTGGACGCGCACTACGGCCTGTCGGCGGCGTGGCTGGTGCATCGCAACCAGACCCTGCCGGTGCGCGTGCGGCGCTCCTTCGGCACCGTGCGCGCCGACCAGGACCAGATCGAGCTCACCATCGTCGAACAGCAGGGCCAGGCCGAATCCATCCGCCCCGAGGACACCAAGGTGCTGGTGGAGGGCCGCATCCGTGGCATCCCGCCCGGGTATCCGGCGGGCAGCGAGGTGCGGGTCACCTTCGAGATGGGCTTCGACGGTGTCCTGCACGTCACCGCCCACCATGTCGACGCCGACATGCCGCTGGTGCTCTCGGCGCAGACCGGTGCGGCAATGTCCCAGGCCGATGTCGCGCGCGAGCTCGAGCAGCTGCAACGCTCCCGGCGGCGCGACGTCTGACGACATGCGGCCCTTCGATCCCAACGACTACCGCAAACGGGTGCTCGCCGCGGTCGAGCGCCGCGGCGGTGTCGAGCACTCCGACCCCTTCGAGCTCTACGACGTGCCGCTCGAGCTGGCCGAGACGCTCACCGACGCCGAGGTGGCGGCCCGGGTGACCGAGGTGTGGGGGTTCTGGCAGCGCCAGCGCGACCACCCCAAGTACCGGGTGCTGGTCGGGGTGCTCGTCGCCAACCACGAGCGGTTGTCGTATCTGCTGCTTGACGGCTCCGCCCGGCGGGCCGAGGCGCTGCGCATCCGCCGCGAACGCGAGGAACGCGACGCGGAACGCTTCGCCATGCTGGACGCGGCGATCGCCCGGCTGGTGGAGCGCCACGGCGGTGTACCGGCCGGCAAGGTGTCGGGCCTGGAGGAGATCGGCGCCATGAGCGGGCTCGGCGCCGCCGAGGTGGCGGGCAGGCTGCGCAGGCACCGCGTGCTCGAAGACGCCCCGGCCGCCGCGCCCGCGCCCACCCTGCTCACCGAGCAGCGCCGCGCCGAGATCCGGCGCCTGCTCGCCGAATGGGCCCGGCTCGTGGACGGCCCGCCCGCCCCGACCCTGCTCGCGCTGCTCGGTCTCGACCCGACTCGCGCCGGGCACACCGAGGAGGTCCGGCTGCGCGCCGAGGCCCTGCGCGCGCGGGCAAGGGAGCTGCCGCCCGGCCGGATGCGGGTGGTGCTCGACGAGTTGCTCGTGCACGTCGCCGACCTGCTCGAACCGGGCCCCGAGGTGGCCGAGGAGTATGTGGTCTCGGTGGTCGCGGACGTGGCCGAGAAGCTGCGGCCCAAGGTGCGGGCCGCGGTGCTGGTCGAGGACGAGCTGGCCGGCGACGACTACGACTTCCTGCACGAGGAAGCCGTCGAACTGGGACTCGACCCGTCCGGTGCGGCCATGGTCCTCGAGGAGCTGGCGCGGGAACTCGGGGCACGGGTCCGCCCCGGCGTGACGCCGCCCCCGGCGCCGCCCGCTCGCGTGCCCGCACCGGTGTCGAATCCGGCGCCGCCCCGCCAGGACTGGATGGAACCGTTGAAGGCGGCCAGGGCCGCGCTGCGCGAGGGCCGTCCGCAGCAGGCGGCCCGGCTCGTCGCCGATGCCCGCATGCTCGACACCCGTCGCGACGGCACCACCCAGATCCGTTCCGTCGCCGACGAGGTGGAGCGAGTGCTTGCCGAGGCGGGGTCCTGGTGGAGCGCCGCGACGGCGGCCCGCGCGGCCAACCGCTACACCGAGGTGCTGGCGCTGACCGAGAAGCTGCGCGCCACCGCCTGCGACGTCCCGCCACCCACCGGGTACGACGTCGGCTTGGAGGCGCTGGCCGCGGAAGCCCGCGCCGCCGTGGCCGAGGCCGACCGGCTCGTCGGCACCGCCGCCGCGGCCGCCCCGCTGGAACGTGTCCGCCTGCTCGGCCAGGCCCTGGCCCGCTGCGCCGACCACGAGTCCGCCACTCGACAGCTGGCCGCCGTCCCGGTGCCCGCCCCCACCGGCGGGGGGGGGGGGGGGGGGGGGGGGGGGGGGGGGGGGGGGGGGGGGGGGGGGGGGGGGGGGCGGGGGGG
>NZ_JARWRU010000736.1 GCF_029867845.1 Nocardia farcinica
GAAGGTGCTGGTCTCCGCGCCTGCCGAGGGCGATGTTCCGACCGTGGTCCTCGGGGTGAACGACGAAGGGCTCGACCTGGACGCAAGCGATGTCTTCTCCAACGGCTCGTGCACCACGAATTCCCTTGCGCCGCTGGCGAAGGTGTTGCACGAGGCCTTCGGGATCGAGTCCGGTCTCATGACGACGGTCCACGCCTACACCAGCGATCAGCGCCTGCACGATGCCCCGCACTCCGATCTGCGGCGCGCGCGGGCGGCTGCCGTGTCCACCATCCCGGCGTCCTCCGGGGCGGCGAGCGCGATCGGGAAGGTGCTGCCCGAACTCGACGGTCGTCTCACCGGCGCCGCGCTGCGGGTGCCGGTCCCGGTCGGCTCGCTGACCGATCTCACCGTGGTGCTCCGCGAGAGCGTGAGCCTGGACGAGGTCGACGCCGCGTTCCGGGAGGCCGCCGAATCCCCTCGGCTGCGGGGGATTCTGCAGTACTCGGTGGCGCCGCTGGTGTCCGCGGACATCGTCGGCAATCCGCACTCGTCGATCTACGACGCGCCGCTGACCCAGGCCGTCGGGCGCCAGGTCAAGGTGCACGGCTGGTACGACAACGAGTGGGGATTCTCGAATCGTCTGGTGGAGTTCTCCGAGCGGATCGGTGCAGCTCTCCGACCGTGAGCCGGCGCGATCGCGGCGCGGCGGAGAACATCGGCGGGAACCGGAGGATGGTGGGGAGCGGGGCGGGGCGATATGCTCGACCGCGTGATGACTCGATCCGAGCAAAGATTGGGGGTCCTGTTCGTGCGCGGTGAGTGCTGATGGGCGCTCCGAACACGAACGGGAACGATTCCCGACTGTCCTTCTGGCTGCGCGTGCGCGAGTTCGCCGTGCCGCCTTCCATGATCGAAACCGCGACCGCCCGGCGTCGTGCCAGTGATTGGGCGGGGGCCTGCGCCGCAGCGGGTTTCGATGTCGATATCGATCTGCGGGCGCTCGCCCGCCGGTTCGGGCGTGATCTGGCGGCCCGCGTCGAGGACGACCTGCGTTTCCTGGCGCCGGATCTGTTGCGCTGGCACCTGCCCAGAGTCGCTCCCGACGGATTCCTGCGGCCGGGGTCGACCATCGCGCTGGCGCACTACGAGGTGCCCGTCGGTGGCGGAATCCATTGCGGGGCAGGGGATTCGGTGTGCCTGGTGGTGCGCACGGCGCCTGCCTGGGCAGACGCGGGTCAGCGGGTCGTGCTCGCGCTGTGGGACGGGAATCGCTCCGTCCCGCATCCGCATCCGCGACCCGATCGGCGTTTCCGCCTCGACCTGCACCGTCACCTGTGGGATGCGCGACGGGCCGGTGAACTGCGCGAGCGTTGCGGGGCAATCGAATCCGCGAGCGGTGGCGCGCTCGACCCGGCATTGCGCGGGATGGTGCCGCAGGGCTGCGCGGTCGACCGTTGGGTCGACGAGGCCGGGATCCTGCTGCGCGCCGAAGGGCGTCGGACCGGTCTGCTGCGGGTGCGGTTCGGTGGGCGAGGCGAACTCGTCCTCGAGCTGGATCCCGATGGTGGTGGACTGCCCACATTGACTGTGGCGGAGTCGTTTCCGCGCGGCTCCGTATCGGGCTTGCCGATCCTCCCCGACGCGGCGACCTGGGTGCTGCCCGATCTGGAATTGCTGCGGGCGGGTGCGCTGACCCCAGACCGTCTGCATCCACTGGTCGCCGCGGCACTGGCACCGGACTGTCCACCCCCGGATGTGCGTGGCGGAGCGGTCCGCCGCACCGATCCGTACCTGGTGGACTGCCGGGGCGAACAGCACCGGATCGGGCTGTCCGACGGCGTGCTGACCGCGCTCGATCACGACCCGGCCGAGATCCGGCGGGAGGAACTGCTGGTCGCCCTGACCGGCGTCCCGCTGCCGTGCCTGCGGGTCATCGACCGGGCCCATCGTCGGCCGGACACGCTGACCGGCGTCCGTGAACGGTTGGATCACGGCGACATCGCCGGTGCGCTGGCCGTGGTCGAGGGACTGCTCGGCAGCGAGGCGGTGCTGCGCGACGGGCCGTTGCTGGACGCGCTGGAGGAGTCGGCGCGACGGCAGCACACCTACGAACTGTTCCGGGCGGGGCTGACCGGTCCGGGCGGTGTCCGCGCACCTTCCGAGCACCGTCGTCGCCGCGCGCGCCCGCGTCACGCGACCGGCCGCTGAACCGGGCGATCAACGCCCCGCCTTCCCTACGACGCGCCAGCGCGTCGTTCCGATCCTTCTCTCCAATTCTTCTCTCCCCAAAGGTGATTCGACTTGTATGCGTTCATTCCCTCAACCGATCGAGCCCGCACCACCCAGCTCGACGTCGCCGACGATCTGCTCGCCCTGCTGGGCGAGGTCACGACCGAACCCCGCCCCGACACCCGGCTCGAGGCGTTGACGCTGGCGGTGGCCGCCGATCTGCCGGTGCTGCTGTGGGGTGAGCCGGGCATCGGCAAGACAGCCGCGCTCACCCAGCTCGCCGAGTCGCTGGACCTGCCGCTGACCACGGTGATCGCCAGCGTCCACGAGCCGTCGGACTTCTCCGGCCTGCCGGTCCTCGGGGAGGATCCCGCGGCGAACGGCGTCCCGATGGCGCCGCCGGACTGGGCGGTGCGCCTCGTGCGGGCGGGACGCGGGTTGTTGTTCCTGGACGAGCTGTCGACGGCGCCGCCCGCCGTGCAGGCCGCGCTGTTGCGGCTGGTCCTGGAACGGCGGGTCGGTGCGCTGCGGCTGCCGCCCGGCGTCCGAATCGTGGCGGCCGCCAACCCGCGCTCCTCGGCGGCCGACGGCTGGGAGCTGAGTCCGCCACTGGCGAATCGGTTCGTGCACCTGTACTGGACCCACGACCATCAGGTGGTGGTGCGCGGCCTCGGCGGAACCTGGCCGCGCGCGACGCTGCCGGAGCTCGATCCCGCGAAGCTGCCGGAGGCGGTGGCCTTCGCGCGCCGGGCGGTGTGCGAACTGCTCGCGGCGCGGCCGAAGCTCGTGCACCAACTGCCGAATACGGAGACACGTCGCGGTGGCGCGTGGGCCTCGCCGCGCAGTTGGGACATGGCGGTGCGGCTGCTCGCCTTCGCGCACGCGGCAGGCTCGTCCGAGGACGCGCGGTCGCTGCTGGTGCGCGGCGCCGTGGGGGAGGGCCCCGGCTTCGAGCTGCTGACTTTCATCGACCACATGGATCTCGCCGATCCAGAGATGCTGCTGGCCGATCCGGCCGCCGCCGAGCTGCCCGAACGCGGCGATCTGCGGCAGGCGGTGCTGGACGCGGTGGTGGCGGCCGTGCGCGGGAATCCCTCGCGCGCCCGCTGGGACGCGGCGTGGGCGCTGATGGTGCGGGCGGTGGAGACCGGGGCGCCGGATCTGGTCGTCGTCCCGGCGACCACGCTCGCGACGCTACGGCGGGAGGACTGGTCGGTGCCCGCCGCGATCGAGCGGCTCGCCGGGGTCGTCGCGATCTCCCGGGAAGCGGATCGGGCCGCCGGTCGTGTCGCCGCGCGGGCGAGCCGATGACGCCGGCGACCGCGAAGCTCGACTTCGCCAAGCTGTACGCCGCCCGCCTGCAGGCCGTGCGGGCCCGGCCCTATCTGGCGACGGCCCTGTACGCGCTGCACATCCTCGCCTCGCCCGCGGTGCCGACCATGGGGGTCGACCGCTACTGGCGGTGCTACGCCTCGCCCGCGTTCGTGCGGTGCACACCCGTCGAGGAACTGGCCTCGGTGCTGGTGCACGAGGTGTCGCATCTGCTGCGCGACCACCACGGCCGCAGCGAGCGATTCGCGCGCGAGCACGATCTGTCCGGTCCGGCGGAGTGGCTGCGGATGAACATCGCCGCGGACGCCGAGATCAACGACGACGCCTTCGGCGACGGACTGGTGCAGCCTGCGTCGGCGGTCACGCCCGCGACCCTCGGCCTGCGCGAGGGCGAGCTGATGGAGGACTACCTGCGTCAGTTCCGGCTCGGCCGCCACACCGAGGAGCTGGCCTGGCTGGACTGCGGCAGCGGAGCCGACGGACACGACCGCCCCTGGGATCTCGGGTCGGACGGCGCCGACGGGCTCACCGAGCGGCAACGCGATGCCGTGCGTTTCCGCGTGGCGCAGGGCATCGTCGGCCGTCCGGGAAGCACTCCCGCCGGGTGGCGGCGGTGGGCGGAGCGGGCACTGCATCCGCCGCAGCCGTGGCGGGACCTGCTGGCCGCGGCCATCCGGTCGGCGGCCGCTGCCTCGGGCGCGGGCGGGGACTACACCTACGGGCGTCCGGCGCGGCGCTCGGCGGCGGTGCCGGGTGTGGTCCTGCCCAGCCTGCGCCGCACGCCGCCCCGGGTGACCGTCGTCATCGACACCTCGGGATCGGTCAGTGACGCGGAACTGGGCAGCGCGCTGCTCGAAGTCGCCGCCATCACCCGCGCCGCGGGCGGTCGCCGCGATCTGGTCACCGTGCTGTCCTGTGACGCGGCGGCGCGGATCGCGGACCCGCTGTGCCGGGCCGAGGGCATCCCGCTGATCGGCGGCGGCGGCACGGACCTGCGGGTCGGCTTCACCAGGGCGCAGCGCACCCGGCCCGATGTGCTCGTCGCGCTGACCGACGGGCAGACGCCGTGGCCGACCATCCGGCCGTCCTGCCGGACGGTGATCGGGCTGTTCTCCCGGCCGCCGCGGGCGTGGCGAGAGAACGATCCCGACTACGTCCCCGGACGGCCGCCGGAATGGGCGCGGGTGGTCGAGATCGGCCCGGCCGCCTGACGCGCACCGTCGTCCGCGTCCCCGCCCGCCACGGCCGTGACCAGCTCGTAGGCCGAGTCACCGTCGACCCGGGGACTGATGGGCGTCAGTGCGGCACGCCGGTGCCGATCAGGGTGAATCCCGTTCCGGCCAGGAGCTTTTCGTCGAGCAGGTTGCGGGTGTCGACGACGACGGGGCGGGCCGTCGCGGCGGCGAGCCGCGGCCAGTCGAGAGATCGGAATTGCGGCCATTCGGTGAGGATCACCAGGGCGGAGGCGTTGTCGGCGACGCGATAGGGGTCGGCGACTACCCGCAGGCCGGTGTGGCCGGTGATGGTGGGGTTGTCGGAGGGCGGGACGCAGGGGTCGTAGGCGGTGACGGTGGCGGCGTGGTGGGCGAGACGGCGGGCGATGGCGAGGGCGGGGGATTCGCGCAGATCGCCGGTGCCCGCTTTGAAGGCCAGGCCGAGGACACCGATGCGGTGGCCCGCGAGGGAGCCGTCGGGAGCTCCGGTGACCGCGCGGCGGATCTTGCGCATGACCAGGGCGTGCTGGTGGTCGTTGGCGCGCAGGGCGTCGCGGACGTGGGCGAAGTCGACGCCCGCGGCGGCGGCGGTGCGCAGCAGGGCGCGGGTGTCCTTGGGCAGGCAGGAGCCGCCCCAGCCGGGGCCGGGGGCCAGGAAGGCGGGGCCGATGCGGTCGTCCTCGGCCATGGCGCCGGTGACCTTGGTGATATCGGCGCCCGCGCGCTCGCACAGTTCGGCGAGGGTGTCGACGAAGGACAGCTTCACGGCGAGGAACGAGTTGCTGGCGTATTTGGCCAGTTCGGCGCTGGCGGGATCGGAGTGGAGAACGGGGGCACCGGTTTCGGTGTAGAGGGCGGCGACGCGTTCGGCGGCTTCGGCGTGCCGGTCGGCGGCGCCGACCACGATCCGGTCGGGGTGCAGGAAGTCCTCGACGGCGTGGCCCTCGCGCAGGAATTCGGGATTGCTCACCACCGGGGTGTTGGCGAAGGCGGGCAGGTGGGCGATGCGGGCGCAGGTGCCGACCGGGACGGTGGACTTGGTGGCCAGCACGCAGCCGGGGCCGAGAACACCGGCGAGCGCCTCCAGCACGGTGTCGAGGACGCCGAGGTCGGCGGCGCCGTTCGCGCCGGGCGGGGTGGGCAGGCAGAGCAGCACCACCTCGCAGTCACGCAGGTCGGCGGGGTCGGCGGTGAACAGCAGGCGGTTCTCGGCCAGTCCCTGCGCGACGAGTTCGGGCAGGCCGGGTTCGACGATGGACACCTCGGCCGCCCGCAGGTCGGCGAGCTTGGCCCGGTCGTTGTCGACGCACACCACGTGGTGGCCGAGGTGGGCCAGGCAGGCGGCGCTGGTCAAGCCGACATAGCCCGCGCCGACGACGCCGACGCGGCTACCCATGGCGCACCCGCAGGCCGAGCAGGTCGGTGGCGGCCGTGCGGACCCGGTCGAGATCGAGCGCGAGCAGACCGGGGTCGGGGCGGTCGCCGTGTGGGTCGCCGGTGCGGCCCGCCCACAGCACGACGTGCTGGGGTGCGTCGGCGGGCGGCCCCCACAGCCAAGGGGGCGTCGGGCCGAACAGCAGCACCGAGGGGGTGCCGAAGGCAGTCGCCAGGTGGCCGACGCCGGTGTCACCGCAGACCACCAGGGCCGCGGCCGCGACCAGGGCGGCCAGTCCGGCGAGATCGGTGCGACCTGCGTACACGGCGTCGGGCGGCAGGCCCGCGCCCGCGGCGACGGCTTCGGCGAGCGGACGCTCGGCGGCGGAGCCGGTGACGATCACCCGGTGACCGTCGTCGGCGAGATCGCGTGCCAGGCGGGCGAACCGGCCGGCGGGCCAGCGGCGGGCGGGAGAGGCGGCGCCGGGGTGCACGATCACGGCGTCGGGTTCCTCGCTGCGGCGGGCGGGGGCGGGCAACCGCAGGGCGGTGCGGTCGGTGGCGATGCCCGCGGACGCGAGCAGCGCGCACCAGCGCTCGACCTCGTGCAGGTCGGCGTGCCAGGGCGGGCCTGGCACATCGGGAAAGTGCGGGTGACGGTGGGTCAACAGGGTTTCCGGGGCGGCGGTCAGCAGGTCGCGAATGCTCTGCGGGCCGCTGCCGTGCAGGTTGACCGCCAGGGCGGGAGGGGCGTCCGGCCGGCGGAGTGCACCGAGGCCCGCGGTGGGCAGCAGGTCGTCGACGGCGTCGACCAGCTCGGTCAAGGGGCGCAACGGTTCCGGCGCGGCCAGCACCAGGCGGTGGTCCGGGTGGGCAGCGCGCAGGCCGCGCAGGGCGGGCACGGCGGTCAGCAGATCGCCGAGCCCGAGCGCGCGCAACACCAGGATCGACCGGCGCGCGGCCGAGCCGGTCAAGGCCAGGACCCCTCTTCCGAGGCGCACACCACCATCTCCCTGACCTCGCAGCCCGCGGGCTGGCGCAGCGCGAACACCACGGCGGCGGCGACGTCCTCGGGCTGGTTGAGCTTGGCGTCCGCGGGCGGCTTGTACTGCTCGTCGCGGTTGTCGAAGAAGGCGGTGTGCATGCCACCGGGGATCAGCAGAGTCACGCCGACGCTGCCCGCGGTCTCGGCGGCCAGCGCGCGCGTGAAGCCGACCACGCCGAACTTGGAAGCGCAGTAGGCGGTGGCGTCGCCGACGGCCTTGATGCCGAGGGTGGACGCGCAGGTGACCACGGTGCCCTTGGTGGCGCGCAGAGCAGGCAGGGCAGCGCGGATGACGGCGGCCGTGCCGAAGAGGTTGACCCGCACCACGTTCTCCCACTTCTCCGTGGGCACGCCGTCGAGCGGGCCGCAGACGTCGGTGCCCGCGGCGGTGAACACGCCGTCGATCCGGCCACCCGCCCGTTCGGTCAGCTCGCGCACCGCGCGTTCGGCGGCCGGGGTGTCCGCGAGGTCGGCGCGGGCGAATTCGCACGCCAGCTCGGGCTGCACCCGGTCGATGACGTAGGGGCTGCCGCCGTTGTCGCGGACGGCGGCGACCACCGCCGCGCCGAGCCCGGAGGCGCCGCCGGTGATGAGGATGTTGCCGAGAGGCCGCATGGCATCCTTTCTCTCGTGTCAGCCGCGGGCTCGGGCCGCGGTCACCAGCTGGGTCGTGGAATAGCCGCGTACCGTGGGGACGAGGACGATCTCGCCGCCGTAGCCGCGCACGATCGCGGCTTCGGGCAGGTCGGCGACGGTGTAGTCGCCGCCCTTGACCCAGATGTCGGGGCGGAGGCGGTCCAGCAGGGCGCTGGGGGTCGGTTCGTCGAAGACGGCGACGGCGTCCACACAGGACAGCTCGGCCAACAGCCGGGCCCGGTCGCGGGCGGTGACCAGGGGGCGGCCCTCGCCTTTGAGCCTGCGCACCGAGGCGTCGGAGTTCAGGCACACCACCAGCGCGTCGCCCATGGCGCGGGCCCGGCGCAACAAGCTCGTGTGGCCGGGGTGCAGCAGGTCGAAGCAACCGCCGGTGGCGACCAGTCGACCGCCCCGCGCGCGGACGCGTTCGGCGAGTTCGAAAGCGGTGCCGCCGCTCACGGGGCGGACGCTGTCCTCGGTGCTGTCGCCGTCGGTGGTTGACATCGAGGAGGCGCCGCCCGCGGCGACGAACCGGGCCGCGGTGTCCACGGCGTGACCGACCGCCTCGGCGACGGTGCCGCCGTCGAGCAGCGCGGCGGCCGCGGCGGAGGCGAACCGGTCGCCCGCCCCGCAGGTGTCGGCCCCGGCGTGGCCGGTGACGCGCGCGTCCGGCGGCACCGGCACCGTGCTCAGTCGCTTGCCGTTGGCCAGCACCGCCCCGCCGGGGCCGGTGGTGACGGCGACCGAGTCGGCGCACCACTCGTCGCGCAGGATCTTCGCCAGCTCCTCCGGTCTGCCGTAACCGGGCGCGAACCCGCGGGCCTCCTTCAGGTTCGGGCAGACCAGCGCGGGGGCGGGCGGGGGGGGGGGGGCGGGGGGGGGGGGGGGGCCCCC
>NZ_JARWRU010000737.1 GCF_029867845.1 Nocardia farcinica
CAACCCGTCCACGGAAGTCACCTGTCCTGTTTACTAAAACCCCCCTCCCACCGCGCGGCGGCGCGTGGGCGATGGAATCCCGGCCGGTCCCGCGGACGCGGAACCGGAGGAGCCGAGGACCGATCAGACGGTCTTCGGCGCGCTCTTGCGCGGCGTGGCCTTGCGGGCCGGCTTCTTGGCGGCGGGCTTGACGACCGCCTCCTCGGCCGGGGTGGGTTCGGCCGGCGCGGGGGCGATGTCGACCACCTCCGCCTCGACCTCCCTCTCGGCCAGCGGCACCTCCCTCTCGGCCAGCGGCGCCTCGGCCACCGGCGCCTCGACCACCGGCTCGGCGTCGACGACGGTCGCGGGCTCGCCGGCCTCGGCCGGACGGCCGAGCAGGCCGCTCACCTTGCCGACGACCTCCTCGGCGCGCGAGGTGGCCTCCTTGTACAGGCCCTCCACCTTGCCGAGGCGCTCCTCGACGACCTCGTTGGCGCGCAGCCGCTCGACGGTCTCCTCGCCGCGGGCGGCCAGCTCGGTGTAGATCTCGACAGCCTTGGAGAAGTACTCCTCGGCGAGCTTGCGCAGCTCCTCGGCGGTCAGCTTCTCGCGCAGCTCGGCGACCTCGTTGGGCAGCTCGCCGGGCAGGCCGGACAGCCGCTCGCGCAGCGTCTCGATCTGGGCCTGCACGTCGGCGGGCACGTGGGCGATGCGCTCGCGCGCCTCCTCGACCCGGACGCTCACGTCGGCGGTCGTGCCCGCCTTCTCGCGGACCTGGCTGACGACGTCGAGGGCGGCGGTGTACACGGCGTCCCCGACGCCGACGGCGGCGAGCAGGGGCTTGGTCACGGTTACGGTCTTGTCGGTCATGTTGTTCGGCTCTCCTGGCGTGGCGGAGTGTCTGGTGATGTCGGGGTGACGTCGATCGTCGGTTTCGGAACGTCGCTGTCCCGCTCCCCCTCCGTCTCGTCCGCGCCGTTCTCACGGCGGAACGATTCGTAGATGTCCAGCAGGACCTGCTTCTGGCGCTCCGTGAGGGAGGTGTCGCCCAGCAGCGCGTCCCTGACCGGACTGTGTGGCCGCTCCTCGAGATAGCCGGCCCGTACGTACAAGACCTCCGAGGAGACCCGCAGCGCTTTCGCGATCTGCGTGAGCACCTCCGCGGACGGGTTGCGCAGTCCCCGCTCGATCTGGCTCAGGTAGGGATTGCTCACCCCCGCCAGCGCGGCCAGTTGACGCAACGAGACCTGCGCGGCTTCCCGCTGCGCCCTGATGAAACCTCCGATGTCGTGCGCCGCGTTCGCTACGCGCCGCTCGGGATGGTCTGTCATCACTCACCTTCTGGCGGTTGCACGTGTACGAGTCTAGAGACAAGTGCTAACTCTTGCAAGCACTCTGTTAGCACCCGGGTGTGTCGCCCCGGGTCCCGATGCGAAGTCAAGCGCCTGCCCCGCCGCCGGACAAAACGGACGCGGGCCGACCGCCCCGTAACTTGCGTGTCAGTGCTGGAACAGCAGCTGGGACACCGTGTAGATGGCCAGACCGGCCAGTGAACCGACCACCGTGCCGTTGATCCTGATGAACTGCAGATCCCGCCCCACCTGCAGTTCGATCTTCTTGCTCGCCTCCTCGGCGTCCCACTTGGCGACGGTGTCGGTGACCAGGGTGGTGATCTCCCCCGCGTAGTTGCTCACCAGATAGCGCACCCCGCGGTCGAGCCAGTCGTCGATCTTGTCCCGCAGCTCGTCCTCGTCGCGCAGCCGCTCGCCGAGCTGCTGGACGTTCTCGGCCACCTTGCGCCGCAGCGTGCTGTCCGGGTCGTCGGCCGACTCCAGGATCAGCCGCTTGGCCGCCCGCCAGGTGGCCTCGGCCAGACCGGTGATCTCCTCGCGGCCCATGACCTGCGCCTTGACCCGCTCGGCCTTCTTGATCATGGCCTCGTCGTACTGCAGATCGTGGGCGAACTCCTCCAGGAATCGGTTCGCCGCGCGGCGCACCTCGTGGTCGGGCTCCGAGCGCACCCGCCAGGTGAACTCGACGACCTCCCGGTAGACCTTCTCCGAGAGCATGATGTTGACGAACTTCGGCGCCCACTGCGGCGCCTGCTCCAGGATGACCTTGTCGATGGTCTCCTGACTGGCCAGCGCCCACTGGTGCGCGCGCTCGGCGAGCAGCTCGATCAGGGCCAGCTGCCGGTTGTCGGCCAGCAGCTCGGCCAGCACCCGCCCGATCGGCGGACCCCACAGCGGCTCGGCGATGCGCTTGACGATGGTGTTGTCGATGATCTGCTCGACGTCCTCGTCGCGCAGCGCGCCGACCACCGCGCGCAGAATGGTCGAGCTCTCCTGCGCCACCCGCTCGGCGTGCCCGGGGTCGGCCATCCAGCGCCCGACCCGCAGCGACACCTGCGCCGAGCGCACCTTCTCCGACACCACCTCGGGAGCCAGGAAGTTGGTGCCGACGAAGCTGCCCAGGCTGGCGCCGAGCTGGTCCTTCTTCTTGCGGATGATCGCGGTGTGCGGGATGGGCAGGCCGAGCGGATGCCGGAACAGTGCCGTGACGGCGAACCAGTCCGCGAGCGCACCCACCATGCCCGCCTCGGAGGCGGCGCGGACATAGCCCACCCAGTCGCCGCCGCCACCACGTGATTCCAGCCACCGGCAGCACAGGTATATCGCTGTCGCCAGCGCCAGCAATCCGGTGGCCAGGGCCTTCATCTTGAGCAGGTCGCGCTTCTTGACCGTCTCGTCGACGAAGAACCCCGTCGGCGCGGCGGGAGTCACCGCCGGGGCCGGTCGCGGGGGCGCGATCACGGGGGCGGTGAGGTTGCCGGGAGCTTTCTCCATGTCTTCCATTCTGCTGTGCCATAAGCTGTAGGCCGACCAAGCGACCATCCGACCGAACGAGCGAGGGAGTCCATCCTGTCCACCGAAGACCTTGTCGACGTCGGTGAACGCGCCGATCGACCGGCGGCCGTGCGCTCCGGCCGGGTGGACGGCCGCAAGCGCCGGTGGCGCCAGCACAAGATCGACCGCCGTGAAGAGCTGGTCGTCGGCACGCTCGCCGCGGTGCGCGCCCGCGGCGCGTCGGCGGGCATGGACGAGATCGCCGCGCAGATCGGCGTGTCAAAGACGGTCCTGTACCGCTACTTCGCCGACAAGAACGACCTGGTCCACGCGACCATGCAGCGGTTCATCGAGCAGACCCTGATGCCGCGCGTGTACGGCGCGATCAGCCTGGACGCCGACGAGTACCAGCTGACCCGCTCGGCGCTGGCCGCCTACGTGACCACCGTCGACGAGGACCCCGAGGTCTACCGGTTCATCATGGGCAACGGCTCGGACAGCTCCTCGCTGGCCGAGTTCGAGAAGCTGTTCGCCGACGTGGTCTCCGCGGTGATCAGCGAGCACGCCAGCGCGCGCGGCATCGAGACCACCGGCTCCCAGCTGTGGTCCTACGTGCTGGTCGGCGGCATCCAGCTGGCCACCCACTGGTGGACCACCGACAAGACGCTGACCCGCGAGGAAGTCATCGACTACCTGACCATGATGGTCTGGAGCGCAATCGAGGGCATGGCCCGCACCCGCGGCTCCCGCGAGGAGTTCAACGCCCAGGAGCACGTGCTGCCCGCGCCGGAGCCGGGCCCCGCCGCCTGACCTCGGCAGGCCGGGTCGCCCGGTTCCCGTGCGAGCGAGGTCACAGCGTGTGCCGTTAGGCTGAAGCCGGTGGTGCCCGCCCGGCCCCAGCCCGAGGCGGCGGGCAGCGCGCCACCCGATCTCGGCGGCACCAACGGAGGTACCTCGATGGGCAAGCACGTGCCGACCTCGCGACTGGCTCGCGGGACCGCGCTCGGCGCGGTGGCCGCCGGCACGGTTCGCCGCAACCCGCGCGCCCGGCTGCCGATGCGCCGCCGCCCGGCGGGGGTGCGGGCCGAGATGGCCGAGGAATCCATGCTGCGGACCATCGAGCAGGTGGTCGTGGTGCTCGGCACCATGA
>NZ_JARWRU010000738.1 GCF_029867845.1 Nocardia farcinica
CGGCGCCCCCGGGCCCCGCGGGCGCCGGGCCCGCGGCGCGGCCCCCCCCCCCGCCCCCCCCCGCCCGCCCCCCCCCGCCCCCCCCCCCCCCCCCGCCCGCCCCCCCCCCCCCCCCCCCCCCCCCCCCCCCCCCCCCCCCCCCCGGGGGGGGCCCCCCCGGGGGTGGTCTCGGCAGCGTTCCGCGCGGTGTCCTCGGCCGAGTTC
Organism: Nocardia farcinica; assembly: GCF_029867845.1. Taxonomy (GTDB): domain Bacteria; phylum Actinomycetota; class Actinomycetes; order Mycobacteriales; family Mycobacteriaceae; genus Nocardia; species Nocardia farcinica_A. The sequence continues at coordinate 205 of NZ_JARWRU010000738.1, forward strand.
TCGGCTGAGTTCTCGGCTGAGTTCTCGGCTGAATTCTCGGTGGGGAAAGGCGATCAGATGGTGTGGAAGCCCGCGCCGACGCCGCCGATGGCGTCGACGGCGGAGAGGATGATGTCGATCGGGGCGAAGTAGGCGGGCGAGTGGATCGGGTTGGCCGCGTCCGCGCACGGCAGGTCGAACGGGATGCCCGCCATGCCGGTCAGCCTGCCCTGGTTCATGCCGACCAGACGGTCGCCCACGGTGACCGGGCCGCCGGAGTCACCCGGCTTGGAGCACGCCTGGTTGAGGGTGAGGGTCTCGTCCAGCGAACCCCACACCACCCCGCAGCCGCCGCCGCTGGTGCGGCCGTTGAAGCACACCGTGGTGCCGGGGTCAGGGGTCGCGCCGAGACCGTTGATGGTGGTCTTGCCGACCGTGCGCACCGGGGTCACCTTCGCCGGGTCCAGTTGCAGCACAGCGAAGTCCAAGCCCTTGCCGTTGTCGGAATAGGCCACCGTGCCGATCACGCCCACCTCGAGCGCCGACTCGGCCGCCAGCCGGGAGCCGGTCGGGGCGCAGTGACCCGCCGTCAGGCCGACCAGCCTGCCCGCGTCGTCGTGCCCGATGGCGGTCAGCGAGCACGCCGAGTTGTTGTCGAACACCAATCCCGAGCCACCCCCGAGCACCGCGGACTGCGGCGCCGCCTGCGCCGTCCCCGTGACGGCTGAGCCCACACCTGCGACGACGGCCGCCGTTGCCGCCATCCACCTGAACCTCACAGCAGTACTCCCTCTCGAATCCCGAAACCCGAACAGGCAGGGGCGGTTTCGCGCCCTACCCCCACTCGGCGCGAACCGCCCCCCGCCACGATGGCGTAAACCATGTCACGAACCCGGCCCGCCGGGTAAGCGAATCGCAGGTAACAATCCGGCCAACCCGGCCGGAGGCCACCCGGTACGGATGGTTCCCCGCCGGGCGCCCGGCTAACCCAGATACGAGGTGTCGTTCACCAGCCGCACCGAGGCGCCGCCGTCGGGATAGAACTCCGCGATCGACAGCGAGGCCAGATCCAGGTGCAGCCGGTACAGCACCGAGGGCCCGACCCCGAGGGCGAGCTGCAACAGCGTCTTGATCGGGGTCACGTGGCTGACCAGCAGCAGATTGCGCCCCTGGTACTGCGCGCACAGATCCCGCCGCGCGGCCTCCACCCTGGCGCGCACCGTGTCGAAGCTCTCCCCGCCCGGCGGCGGCAGCGAGGGATCGCCCAGCCAGCGCGCGTGCAGCTCCGGGTCACGCTCGGCGGCCTCGGCGAAGGTCAGGCCCTCCCAATCGCCGAAATCGGTCTCGATAAGGCCCTGATCGGTCCGCAGGGGAACGCCGAGCGCGGTCGCGGCCGCTTCGGCGGTCTGCACCGCGCGGGTCAGCGGCGCGCTGACGACCGCCTCGCTCCCCCCCCAGGCCGCCCGCCTCTTCGCCGCGCGGGCGGCCGGCTCGCGGCCGAGCGCGGTGCAC
>NZ_JARWRU010000739.1 GCF_029867845.1 Nocardia farcinica
GGTCGCCGTGAGCGGAGACCTCGTGGTGGGGGTTGCCGAGATCGGCCTGTACCTGGCGGCGGCCCGCACCCGGGGACCGCGGCGGACGCGGCCTGGGCGGTGGGGCGCCGTCGAAGCGGGGCGACGGCGCCGGTTGCACCACCCCCTCGATCTCGACGAAGGTCCCACGCTCCCGGTGATGCGGATGCTCGACGGTCTCGGCGAGCGACAGCACCGGCGCGTAGCAGGTGTTGCTGCCGAGGAACAGCTTGTCCAGCTCCGCGCGGTCGTAACGCTCGATCCGCTCGGCCAGAATCCGGCGGTACGCGTCCCAGTTCTCCGTGTCGAACTGGTTGTCACGCAGTTCGTCCGGCAGGTCGAGGATGTCGCACAGCTCCTGCCAGAACGGCGCTTCGATGGCGCCGATGCTGACCCACTGCCCGTCCGCGGTGCGGTAGACGTCGTAGAAGAACGCGCCGGTGCCGAGCAGGTGCGTGCCGCGTTCGTCGCTGAACAGCCCCTCCGCCCGGTAGGTGTGGAACATGGCCATCAAGGCCGAGACGCCGTCGATCATGGCCGCGTCCACCACCCGGCCGCCACCCCCGCCGCGAGCGGCGAGGATCGCCGCCAGCATGCCCATGCCGAGCAGCATGCCGCCGCCGCCGAAATCGCCCACCAGATTCAGTGGTGGCACCGGTGGCTCACCCTTGCGGCCGATCGCGTGCAGCGCTCCGGCCAGCGCGATGTAGTTGATGTCGTGTCCCGGCATCGAGGCCATCGGGCCGCTCTGCCCCCAGCCGGTCATCCGGCCGTAGACCAGATCCGGATTGACCGACATGCAGTCCTGGGGGCCGACACCGAGCCGCTCGGCCACCCCGGGCCGGAAGGTCTCGATCAACCCGTCCGCGCTCGCGCACAGCCGGCGCACCACTGCGGCGCCCGCGGCCGTCTTGAGGTCGACCGCGATGTGGCGTCTGCTGCGGAACATGATCGAATGCCCCTGCGCCGCCCAGGGATTGCCGCCTGGGCGGTCGACGCAGATCACCTCCGCGCCGAGATCGGCCAGCATCATCCCGGCGAAGGGGCCGGGGCCGATGCCGGCCAGTTCGATGATCCGCACGCCCTCGAGGGGTGGCCGGGCGGCCCCGGTCACGAGCCCGCCACCACGGGCATGCCGCCCTTGTTGGCGGCGATATCGGCGTGCACTTCCTCCGGGTTCGCCACGGCGACGGCCTTCTGGCCGTGCGGCACCTCGATCGCCGAGTTGAAGGTGCGAAGGATATCGAACGCCGTCTTCTCGTCGTCGTGGGGAAGCAGTCGGCCGATGCGGTGGGCGGCCGATACCAGCGGGCGGATCGCGGGCAGCACATGCCGCCACGGCGTGCGTTCGGCGCCGAGGGCGGTCAGCACGTCGGCGGGGATCCAGGAGTGCAGCAGGCCGTAGGCCAGGGCCAAGCGACGTTCGGTGGTCATGAACTTGGCGATGGGGCCGGGAAGCACTTCCACGTCGCCGGGCGGGTTTTCGACGCTGTAGGCGATGACCGAGTGCACGACATCGCGGCACAGCTCGTCCGGCGGCTGCTCGATCAGGGTGTGCACTTCGGTCTTGCGCCGCGCGTCCTCGTAGTCGGTGTGCAGGATGTCCTCCGGGACGCCGATCACGTACCCCACGTAGCGGCTGAGCGCGAAGATGTCCTCCAGTTCCCGGTCGCTGTAGCGGAAGCCGGAGTTCTGCACGGCATCGATGAACTTCACCCCGAACTGCCCGGCCTGAGTGACCATCCCGTCGAGGTTGTTGATCGGGACGCCCCAGTTCGCCCAGTCCCAGGCTTCCGAGCGGCTCAGGCTGTGCCGGACGGCGGCGTGGATCATCCGCACCTTCGCGGTGAGCCGGAAGCCCTCCTCGAACCGGTGCATGCCGCCGGGGGTGTAGGCGGCGACGACATAGCGGAAGCTCTCGATCAGCCGGGTACCGACCTTGTCGGACTGCCGCAACCGACCGCTGAACAGGACCGGACGGGTGGCGCTGTACATGGAGAACCCGCCGGCGATGGTGGCCCAGGCGAGAACCGGCGGCACGATCGGGCCCGCTCGCCAGAAGGCGACCGCGCCCCGGTAGAGCTGGTCGAAGTCGACCCAATCGGGGATCCGGTCGAGCTCCTCGAACAGGGCGACCAGGCCCGGACTCGGATCTTCCACGGCGTCGATGCCGTGTTCGAGCGCCAGGTCGAAGGTGCGCCAGTTGGTGGGGGTGGATTTGTCCTTGAAGTCCAGCATCGCCTGGTAGGCGTAATCGTCGGCGAGCAGGGCGTGGTCGGTGAGCTTCTCCACCAACTCGCGGCCGTACATCGCGATGGCTTTGTCTCTGTTGGCGATCCGACCGAGATCGATACCGCGGGGGAGCCCGGGGGGAACGTCGAGATCGCCCCGGAAGGTGCGCTCGCCCGGGCGCGTAGCTGCGCTGGTCATAGTCCGTCTCCTCGTTGTGACTGCCGTTACAGCGAGGGTAGACCCAAACTGAACACTATGTCTACACTCCGTGTCTGGCCTTGCGGTCCGATCGTGGTCGCGAGCGCCCCGACGTTGTCGCCTCCCGTGAGGAAATTCCGCATGACCGACCGATTCGATGCCGCCGTTCTCGCTCCGGACGACGAAGCCACCGATGCCCTGGAGCGCATCCTCCGTTCCCGGTGGAGCTGCCGGGCTTTCGCGCCGGAGCCGGTTCCGCGCTCGGAGATCGCCCGCATCCTGGATCTGGCTCGCCGCTCCCCGTCGTGGTGCAACACCCAGCCGTGGCATGTGCACGTGACCGAGGGGGCGGACACCGATCGGCTGCGGAAGGCGCTGCGCGCCGCGGTCGTCGCCGGTCCCGGGGGCGCGCCCCGCAATACCGTACCCGAGGCCGACGAGGGGGTCTATCGGGACCGCAGGCGGATCAGCGGCTGGCAGCTGTACGAGAGCCTCGGCATCGACAAGGGCGACCGGGTCGCGTCGGGCGAGCAGATGTTGCGCAACTTCGACCTCTTCGACGCGCCGCACGTGGCCATCGTGACCACGGAGCGGGCGCTCGGAGCGTACGGCGCCGTCGACTGTGGGATCTTCGTGTCGAACTTCGTCCTCGCCGCGCACAGCCGCGGGGTCGCCACGATCCCGCAGGCCGCGTTGGCGACGCAGGCTCCGCTGCTGCGCGAGCAGCTCGGACTGCCGCCGGAGCGCCAGGTGCTGCTCGGGATCTCCTTCGGCTACCCCGATCCCGGCCATCCGGTGAACGGCTACCGCACCGACCGGCAGGCGTTGGCGGAGGTGGCCACGTTCGTCGGCGACGGATCCGGCCAAGACTAGACAACGTGTTCAGACAAATTGTATGTTCCGGGAGTGCCTGATCGCCGTGGCACTCGCGAATACCCCTTTCACAGAGGAGTCCTCATGACGGACACGCAGGCGCTGATCTTCGACGCCGTCCGAACCCCGCGCGGCCGGGGAAAGAGTTCCGGTTCCCTGCACACGATCAAGCCGATCGATCTCGCCGCCGGGACGATCCGGTCGGTGCTGGAGCGCAATCCTTCGCTGGACCCGGCCCGGATCGACGACATCGTGCTCGGCGTGGTCTCGCCGGTGGGGGAGCAGGGCGGTGACATCGCGCGCACGGCCTCGCTGGTGGCGGGACTCCCACACACCGTCGCGGGGGTGCAGATCAACCGCTTCTGCGCCTCCGGTCTGGAAGCGGTGAACCTGGCGGCGCAGAAGGTGCGCTCCGGATTCGAGGATGTGGTGCTGGCCGGCGGCGTGGAATCCATGTCCCGGGTGGCGATGAGTTCCGACGGTGCGGCCTGGATGGACGACCCGGCCACCAACCTCGCCACCGGCTTCGTCCCGCAGGGCATCGGCGCCGATCTGATCGCCACCATCGAGGGATTCGGCCGCGCCGATGTCGACGAATTCGCGGCACGCTCGCACGAACTGGCCGCGAAGGCGGAGGCGGAGGGGCGCTTCGCCGGCTCCGTCGTCCCGGTCCGCGACATCACCGGCCGCGTCGTGCTCGATCGTCACGAGACCATCCGCCCCGGGACCAGCGTGCAATCCCTCGCCGCGCTCCCGCCGTCCTTCGCCGCCCTGGGGGCGCAAGCCGGATTCGACGCAGTCGCGTTGCAGGAGTTTCCCGAGGTCGAGCGGATCGATCACGTCCACCACGCGGGCAACAGCTCCGGCATCGTGGACGGCGCCGCGCTGCTGGTGATCGGCAGCGAGCAGGCGGGCGCGGAACTGGGAATGACCCCCAAGGGCCGGATCGTGGCGACCGCCGTGTCCGGCGACAATCCGACGATCATGCTCACCGCGCCCGCACCGGCCTCCCGGAAGGCACTGGCCAAGGCGGGACTGCGGGTCTCCGATATCGACCTGTTCGAGGTCAACGAGGCGTTCGCCTCGGTGGTGCTGCGCTTCGTGAAGGACCTCGACGTCGACATCGCGAAGGTCAACGTCAACGGCGGAGCGATCGCGATGGGGCATCCACTCGGCGCGACCGGCGCCATGCTCGTCTCCACCGTGCTGGACGAGCTGCACCGCACCGGCGGCCGCTACGGCCTGGTGACGTTGTGTGTCGGCGGTGGGATGGGCATCGCGACTGTCGTCGAAGCCCTCTGACCCCGCCGAGCCCTCCCGAAAGGACACCGAAAACACATGACCACCATCGCCATTCACCACACCCGTGATTCCGGCGGGATCGTCACCCTGACCATCGACGACCCGAATCAGCGGGTCAACACCATGAACTCGCTGTTCGTGGAGTCCCTCGCCGCCGAACTCGACGCCATCGAGAACGACGCGGACGTGACCGGAGTGATTCTCACCTCGGCCAAGAAGACCTTCTTCGCCGGCGGTGATCTGAACGATCTGCGCGCCGCGCGCCGCGACCGGATCGACGAGTTCGCCGCCTTCGTGCAACGCAACAGCGCGCTGCTGCGGCGACTCGAGAAGCTGCCGGTCCCGGTCGTCGCCGCGATCAACGGATCGGCGCTCGGCGGCGGCCTCGAGCTCGCTCTTGCGGCCCACCATCGGATCGTGGTCGACGCGCCGGGTGTGACGCTCGGCCTGCCCGAGGTGACGCTCGGCCTGCTGCCCGGTGCCGGCGGCGTGGTCCGTACCGTCCGCTTGCTCGGCGTGCAGGCTGCACTGCGCGATGTCCTGCTGAGCGGCAAGAAGCACCCGGTGGCCGGTGCGCTGGAGCTCGGCCTCGTCGATGCGACGGTGGCCACCGTCGAGGAGCTGATCCCGGCGGCGACCGCCTGGATTCGCGAGCACGCCGGCGCTCGCCAGCCCTGGGACACCGAGGGGTTCCGGATCCCGGGCGGGGCTCCGGGAGAACGCGGTGCGCCACTGCACGCCACGCTGCCCGCGCTGGCCGCGACGCTGCGGGCACAGACCAAGGGCGCGCCCGCGCCCGCGCCCGCGAACATCCTCGCCGCAGCGGTCGAGGGCGCCCAGGTCGATGTCGACAACGCGCTGGCAATCGAGGCCAGGTACTTCCTCGATCTGGCCATCGGCCAGATCGCGAAGAACATGATCCAGGCGAACTTCTTCGACATGCAGGTCGTCAACGGTCCGCGGGGTCGGGATACCGCCCGGGAACCGTGGTTGCCGCGCAAGGCGATCGTGCTCGGGGCGGGAATGATGGGGGCGGGCATCGCCTACCAGTGCGCGGTCTCCGGTATCGATGTCGTGCTCAAAGATGTCACGCCGGAGGCCGCCGAGCGCGGCAAGGGCTATTCGCTGCGGGTGCTCGACAAGCGCGTACGGGCCGGGCAGATCAGCGCGGCGACCCGAGACGAGGTGCTCGCGCGGATTACTCCGACCGCCGACGTCGCGGCGGCCGCAGGCGCGGACCTGGTGATCGAAGCGGTATTCGAGGATCCGGCGCTCAAGGCCGACGTGCTGCGCGAGATCGAACCACTGCTGGCGCCCGATGCGTTGATCGGGTCGAACACCTCGACCCTGCCGATCACCGGGCTCGCCGAGAACGTCTCTGCCCCCGATCGTTTCATCGGGCTGCACTTCTTCAGCCCGGTCGATCGGATGCCGCTGCTCGAAGTCATCAAGGGCGGACGAACCTCGTCCGAAACGGTCTCGCGCGCACTGGATCTCGCTCGCACGATCGGCAAGACGCCGATCGTGGTCAACGACAGCAGGGGCTTCTTCACCAGCCGTGTGATCGGTACCTTCGTCAACGAGGCGCTGGCGATGCTCGGCGAAGGTGTGCCCGCGCCGGTGATCGAGCAGGCCACCACCCAGGCAGGCTACCCGGCCCCGGCGCTGCAGCTCGCCGACGAACTCAACCTGGAATTGCTGCGCCGGGTGCGGGACGCCTCCCGTGTCGCCGCGGAGGCGGCGGGCGGCAGCTGGGATCCCCATCCGGCCGAGGCCGTTCTGGATCGCATGCTCGGCGAGTTCGGCCGCGCCGGGCGGTTGGCGGGCAGCGGGTTCTACGAGTACGAGGACGGCGCCCGCACCCGGCTCTGGCCCGGACTGCGGGCAGCCTTCGGCTCGCCGCGCGCCGACCTGCCCTTCACCGACCTGAAGGAGCGGATGCTCTTCGTCGAGGCGATCGAATCGGTGAAATGCCTCGACGAGGGTGTGCTCGAGTCGGTCCCCGACGCCAATATCGGATCGCTGCTCGGCATCGGCTACCCGGGCTGGACGGGGGGTGTGCTGCAGTACATCGACGGCTATCCCGGCGGTGTCGCGGGATTCGTCCGCCGTGCCGAGGAACTCGCCGCCGCCTACGGCGCTCGTTTCGCCCCGCCGTCGTCGCTCGTCGCGGTCGCCCGCGACGGTGGCACCTTGGCGGACGCGCATCGCGAGCGGCAGCCCGCGCTGTCCTGATCGCCGCATCGATTAATTCCCCTGGTGGGGGGGGCCCCCCCCCCGCGGGGCCCCCCCGCGCGGGGGGGCAGAGGGAAAAAAAAAAAAAAAAAACGAGCGGGGGGGGGGGGGGGGGGGGGGGAAAAACCCGGAAACGGGGCC
>NZ_JARWRU010000740.1 GCF_029867845.1 Nocardia farcinica
ACGGTGAGCGACGGTGTCCGGTCCGGTTGGGTGCGGTTGCTGCTGGGGGCGCTGGCGCGCGCCCTGATCGCCGCCGCCACCGGCGGCGGGGCGGGCGGCGGCGCCGCGGGCGCGGGACCGGTCACCGCGGTCCTGCCCGTCCAGGACCCGGTTCCGGTCGCCGAGGACCCGCGGCCCGCGCTGCCGGTGACCGTGCGCAGCTTCGACGGCGTCGACGTCACCGTCACCTCCGCCGACCGCATCGTCGCCGCCGACCGCTACGGCACCCTCGCCCAGACCGTGTACGCGCTCGGTCTCGGCGACCGGCTCGTCGGCCGCAGCACCGCCGCCGCCTTCCCGGCCGTGAGCGCACTGCCGTCCGTGACCGGTGGCGGCGGCGCCCTCAACGTCGAAGCCGTCCTCGCCCTGCGCCCGACGGTGTTCCTCACCGACAGCACCAGCGCTTCGGCGGCCGTCCGGGAACAACTGCGCGCCGTCGGCGTCACCGTCGTCTACTTCGACCCCGAACGCGGCATGGACAAGGTCGCTTCCCAGATCCAGGCCGTCGCCGAGGCGCTCGGCGTGCCGGCGGAGGGGCGTGAGCTGGCGCGGCGCACCCGCCAGGAGATCGACGCCGCCGGGGCGGAAGTGCCCGACGACGGTGAGCGGCCGCGCATCGCGTTCCTGTATCTGCGCAGCAGCGCCATCACCATGCTCGCCGGGCCCGGTTCCGGCGCGGACTCGTTGATCACCGCCATCGGTGGTGAGGACGCGGGCACCGCCGCCGGACTGACCGAGCCGTTCACCGCCGTCACCAGTGAAGCGATGATCGCAGCCGCGCCGCAGGTGATCCTGGTGATGACCGACGGGCTCGAGTCGCTGGGCGGGGTCGACGGGCTGCTGAAGGTGCCCGGCATCGCCCAGACCCCCGCCGGACAGCAGCGGCGCGTGGTGGACATGTCCGACTCGGTGCTGCTGAGCTTCGGTCCCAACACCGGCCGGGTGGTGGCCGCCCTCGCCGACGCGGTGTACGGCACGCGGGCATGAGCGGCGCAGGCACCACCGACCGCCCCACCCTGACCAGCGCACCCGGCACCCGCGTCCGCTCGCGTACGGTGGCCGCGTTCGCCGTCGCGGTGCTCGCCCTGGTCGTGCTGGCCGCGGCGTCGGCGGCGATCGGTCAGGTCCCCACCACGCCCGCCGAGGTGGCGGGCAGCGTCTTGCACCGCGTCGGCCTGGACTGGGGGCCGATGCCGGCGCACCCCTCCGGTGACATCACCCTGTGGGAGGTGCGGTTCCCGCGGGTGCTGCTGGCGATCCTCGTCGGTGCCGCGCTGGCCACCGCCGGTGCGCTGTTGCAGGGGGTGTTCGCCAACCCGCTGGCCGAGCCAGGTGTGATCGGGGTGTCCTCGGGCGCCGCGGTCGGGGCGGGCGCGGTGATCGTGTTCGGCGGGGCGTTCGTGGCCGCCTGGTCGGTGGCCGCGGCCGCGTTCGCCGGTGGGCTGGCCACCACGGTGCTGGTGTACACGCTGGCTCGCGCCAACGGCCGCACCGAGGTGGTGACCCTGGTGCTCACCGGTGTGGCCATCAACGCCTTCGCCGGCGGGCTCATCGCCTTCCTGTTGTTCGTCGCCTCCCCGGCCGCCCGCGACCAGATCGTGTTCTGGCAGCTGGGCAGTCTCAACGGCGCCACCTGGGACGCCGTCGGTGTCGTGGCCGCGCTCACCGTCGCCGGTGTGGCGGGTGCGGCGGCGGTGGCGTCGAAACTGGATCTGCTGGCGCTGGGAGAATCGGCCGCCCGTCACCTCGGGGTGGACGTGGAGAAGCTGCGGCGCGGCGTGATCGTGCTGGTGGCGGTGCTGGCGACCGCCGGTGTCGCCTTCACCGGCATCATCATGTTCATCGGCCTGATCGTGCCGCACGTGGTGCGCATGATCGTCGGACCGGGACATCGGGTGCTGATCCCGCTCAGCGCCGTCGTCGGCGCGGTGGTGCTGCTG
>NZ_JARWRU010000741.1 GCF_029867845.1 Nocardia farcinica
CCTAGGCCCCCGCCGGCGCGGCTGAGGTGGCCCACAACTATCACTAAGCCGCCCCGGCGGGGGCCGGTCGACCACAGCGCCACCCGCAGCGGCGCCTGGTTGCGCAGATCGAAGCCGTAGCCGGCGAATTCGGCGGCCAGCGCCGGCACGTCGGCGCCGGTGGCGTCGATCGGGTCGAGGGTGAGCGGGATGTCCTCGGCGCGGTGGATCAGCTGGTAGGGACCGTCGGCGCCCTCGGGGAAGGTGGTGCGCAGGCTCTCGTGCCGGTCGATGACGTCGACCAGCCCGGCGCGCAGCGCGGCCAGGTCGAGCGGGCCGTCCAGCCGCAGTGCCAGCGGCATGTTGTAGGCCGAGGCGTGCTCGGCGAACCGGTTGAGGATCCACAGCCGCTGCTGGGCGGGCGAGAGCGGGATGTGCGCCGGGCGGGTGACCGGCGTCAGCCGCGGCGGCGCCACGTCGGGCACCCCGTCGGCGAAGCGCTCGGCCAGTTCGGCCACCGTGGGCGACTCGAACAGGTCGCGGATGGTCAGGGCCAGCCCGAGGTCGGCGGTGATGCGGGCGACCGCGCGCGCCGCGCTGAGCGAGTTGCCGCCGAGGTCGAAGAAGCCCTCCGACACGCCAACCTCGTCCAGGCCGAGCACATCGGCGAAGATCTCGGCGACCAGCTGCTCGGTCGCGTTCCTCGGGCGGGTCACGGCGGTCGAGCGCGCCGCGCGTTCCGGCGGGGCGGGCAGCGCCTTGCGGTCGATCTTGCCGTTGGCGTTCAGCGGCAGTTCGGCCAGCTGCACGAGCACCGAGGGGACCATGTAGCCGGGCAGGGTGCGGCGCAGGCCGGCGAGGATGTCGTCGGTGTCCAGGACGGGGAATTCGGCGGCGGTGGCCGTGTCAGCGCGCGCGGCGACGACGTAGGCGACCAGCTCGTCCCCGCCGCGGCCCGGCCAGGCCACGGCGACGGCCCGGGCGATGCGTTCGTCCTCGAGCAGCACCGCCTCGATCTCGCCGAGTTCGAGGCGCTGACCACGGATCTTGACCTGGAAGTCGGTGCGGCCGAGGTAGTCGAGCGCGCCGGGGGCGCCGGGGGCGGTGTCCTGCCGCCAGCGCGCCAGGTCCCCGGTGCGGTACATGCGGGCACCGGGGACGAAGGGGTCGGCGACGAAGCGGTCGGCGGTCAGGGCCGGTCTGCCGAGGTAACCGCGGGCGAGCTGTACACCGGCCAGGTACAGCTCGCCGGTGACGCCGGGCGGAACCGGGCGCAGGTGCGGGTCGAGCACGTAGGTGCGGGTGTTCCAGATGGGCGAGCCGATCGGCACGGCGGCGGTGCCGGGCGGGCACGGCCAGGCGGTGACGTCGACGGCGGCCTCGGTCGGCCCGTACAGATTGTGCAGCTGGGGCCCCGCGTCGCGGCCGGCGCCGAGCGCGCTGTGGAAGGCGGTGACGGTGGCGGCGGGCAGCGCCTCGCCGCTGCAGAACACCCGGCGCAGCACGCGGCAGTCGCGGACGTCGGTGTCGCCGACGAAGACCGAGAGCATCGACGGCACGAAATGCACTGTGGTGACGTTCTTCTCGACGATCAGCCGGGCGAGATAGGCCGGATCGCGGTGGCCGTCGGGCGCGGCGACGACCAGGCGCGCGCCGACCTGCAACGGCCAGAAGAACTCCCACCCC
>NZ_JARWRU010000742.1 GCF_029867845.1 Nocardia farcinica
ACCCACAGCCGGCCACCCCGAGCAGCGAGGCAACCACCACCGCGAGAATGGGGGAAACCGCACCGCCAGGGCGCATCCACCTAACTCCTCCACGACCGGGACGAAACGACACTCCATCTGACCACGGCGGCCGGACACACCGGGTGACCGGGGTCCGGCGGGTCGCGCCGTCGGTGATCAGCGATACGGTGAACAGCACCAGTGTCCGACCCAGGGAGATCCGTGTGACCGCCGAGCAACGATCGGGGTTCGCCGTCGACGATGTGACCCTCGGCAGATTCGCGCACGGCTTCGGCACCACCGACGACGGCAGGCCGTTCGCCTTCCGCACGGTGCGCGCGGTGCTGTCGCTCGAGATCTACCGGCCCGACATCGACCCCGGCGCGGTGCCGGGACCGGAGGACATCGTGGCCGTCGCCCACGCACGGGTGACCGATGTCGACCTCGACGACGAACGCAGCGTGGTCGCCCTGGTCCGTGACCTGATCCCCGCCGCCGAGCCGGTCGCCCACGACCCCACCCCCCGCGGGGTGACCGTGCGCGCCCTGCTGGGACGGCTGGGATCTGTCCTAGATGGTAAGTAGGTAGTGATGCACACCACTCGTTCGTTGCCGACCGCGCTCGCCGCAGCGGCCCTGATCGCCCTCGCCGCGGCGGGCACCGCCGCGTGCGGGTCCGACACCGCCGACGACGCCGCCGTCGACGAGGCCCGCTCCAGAGCGGTGGCCGCGCTGTCGTCCTCGGCCGCGGCGACCTCCAGCTCCATCGCCGCGCGCGTGATCCCCACCGCCGCCGAACTCGACGCCCAGATCAAACGGGCACTCGACCCGTCGCTGCCCGACAGCGAACGCACCGCCCTCATCGAGGACGGCGACGCCTTCCGCGACGCCATCCCCGACATGTACCAGGCGCTGGCGGACAACCCGCGCGCCGTCTACGGCGTCACCGACCCGGTGTTCGACAACCACGACGGCACCCTGACCGCGACCATGCGCCTGGACAAGGACGGCACCGGCACCGCGGTGCGCACCACCATCGTGCACTTCGTCTACCTCGACGACCGCTGGAAGATCTCCCGCGACGACCTGTGCGGCATCCTGCGCTCGGCCGACTACCGGACCCCGGCCTGCGGATAACAGCTCAGCGCGCCCATGTTGCATTCCGGTTCCCTGCGGTGGGGGCGTTTCGTCCACCGCCATCGTTTCCTCGTGCTCGCGGTCACCCTGTTCGCGGTGCTGCTGTCGGGCTGGTACGGCCGTGACCTGGGTGAGCGGTTCACCCAGGAGGGCTGGTTCGACGAGTCCAGCGAGTCGGTGGCCGCCGCGAAGCTGGCCGACACCACCTTCGGCCGCGCCACCGACTCCGATCTGATCCTGCTGTTCACCGCCCCCGACGGCGCCACCGTCGACGATCCGCCGGTGCGGTCGGCGGTCACCACCTACCTGGCGGATCTGCTGCGCGACTACGACGAGCAGATCCTCAAGATCGACAGCTACTGGGACAGCCCGTTCGCCGCCCAGGCCACCGACGCCACCCGCACCCACGCCTTCGCCAGCGTCGGCCTGCACGGCGACGGCGGCACCGAGACCATCGAGCACTACCTGACGGTCGAGGACGCCCTGGCCGCCGGTGTGCCCGGCGGCGGTCCCGGCGGCACGACGGTGCAGCTGGCCGGCCTGCAACCGATCGTGGAGGGCATCAACATCGGCATGCAGGACGACATCCGGCGCGCGGAGATCATCGCGCTGCCGCTGGTGGCGATCCTGCTGTACTTCGTGTTCGGCGGCGTCATCGGCGCGCTGCTGCCGGTGTTCATCGGCGGCATGACGGTGCTGGCCACCCAGGGCATCCTGCGGTCGCTGACCGGTGTCATCGACGTCAACATCTTCGCCAGCGCGGTGATGACGCTGGTCAGCCTCGGCCTGGCCATCGACTACGGGCTGTTCACGGTGACCAGGTTCCGGGAGGAGCTGGCGGCCGGGCGAAGCGTGGAGGAGGCGACGGCCCGCACGGTCGCCACGGCGGGGCGCACGGTGCTGTTCTCGGCGGCCATCATCGCCGTCAGCCTGGCGGCACTGTTCATCTTCCCCAACGGCGTGCTGCGCTCGGTGCCCTACGGCGGCATCAGTTCGGTGCTGCTGGCCGCGGTGATGTCGGTGACGGCGCTGCCTGCGGCGCTGGCGATCGTCGGCCGTCACATCGATTTCCTCGGCTGGAAGCGGTTCTCGCGGTCCAGGACCGAAGCCGAGATCGATGCCGGGTTCTTCTCGAAGCTGGCGGTGTGGTCGATGCGGCGGCCGTGGACGGTGACGCTGACGATCGTGCTCGCGCTGCTGGCGTTGGCGCTGCCGCTGCGCGACATCGAGTTCGGCGGCATCAGCGAACGCTATCTGGCCTCGGACAATCCGGCGCGGGTGGCGCAGGAGAAGTTCGACGAACTGTTCCCGGCGTTCCGCATCGAACCGCTGCGGCTGGTGGTGGTCGGCGCCGACTCCGCGCAGCTGGGCGAGATCCGCCGCGCCGCCAACCAGATCCCCGGCCTGACCGGCCGGTTCGAACCCGCGGTGCCCACCACCGACGGCATCAACGTCCTCGACGCCGGGTTGCGCGACAAACGCGACGCCGACGCGGTCATCTCCGCGCTGCGCGCCATACCCGAACCCGACGGCGTGCAGATCATGGTGGCCGGAGTGCCCGCGCTGGAACGCGACAGCATCAACGGCCTGCTCGAGCGGCTGCCGCTGCTGGTGGTGATCCTGGTGGCGGCGGCGCTGGCGATCATGTACGCGGCGTTCCGGTCGATCGTGCTGGCGGTCAAGGCGGTGCTGATGAGCGCGCTGAGCCTGCTGACCACCCTCGGCATCCTGACCTGGGTGTTCGTGCAGGGCCACGGCGCGGAACTGTTCGACTTCACACCCGGTCCGCTGATGTTCGCGGTGCTGGTGCTGATCGTGGCGGTGATCTTCGGGTTGTCCACCGACTACGAGGTGTTTCTGCTGTCACGTGTCAGCGAGGCCCGTGCCGCCGGCGCCGACGCGCAGGAGGCGATCCGCTACGGCATCGCCCACACCGGCAGCGTGATCACCTCGGCCGCGGCGATCCTGATCGTGGTCACCGGCGCGTTCGGGTTCTCGGATCTGGCGTTGATGAAGTACATCGCCTACGGCATGATCGCCGCCCTGCTCATCGACGCCACGGTGATCCGGCTGATGCTGACTCCCGCTGTGCTGAAACTGATCTGGCGCTGAAACTGACCTAACGCTGAAACCGATCCGGCGCTGAAACCGATCCGGCGCTGTCCGTTCGCGGCTGAGCTCCCCGGATCGGGAAGTGATCCGGGGAGCGAGCCGTGGTCCAGGGTTTGGCGAGCGGTGAGCGAAATCCTTGCTCCAGGCGCGGCCGGCCAGTGTGCTCGAGCCGCAGGGGCGCGGCATCCGGCCGCACCGCAAACCCGTGAGAGGGGACCGATTCCATGATCCTGGTGACAGCAGCGACCGGCTCGATCGGCAGGCATCTGGTGCGTGCGCTGCACGAGCAGGGGGCGCCGGTGCGGGCGCTGGTGCGCGAGGAGGCCAAAGGCCGCGCGCTCGGGGTGGACTACGCCGTCGGCGACTTCGACGACCCGGCCTCGCTGGCGGCGGCGTTGCGGGGCGTGCGGCGGGTGTTCCTCAACGGGCCAGGCGCGCTGCCGGTGGACGGCGAGCAGCCGGGCCTGCGCGGACAGAAGGCGCTGATCGACGCCGCGCGGGCGGCGGAGGTGGCGCATGTGGTGAAGGTGTCGGTGTGGGACGCCGCGCCGGCAGCGCCACTGTCGCAGGGACTGCACTGGGAGGTCGAGGAGTACCTGCGGGCCTCGGGGCTGGGGTCGTCGGTGCTGCAGCCCGCCGGGTTCATGCAGAACTTCCTGGCGCCGACCGCGTTCACCCCCGACGGCCGGTTGATCGCCTCCTACGGTGACGCACCGGTCGCCTATGTCGACGCCGCCGACATCGCCGCCGCCGCGGCCGCCCTGCTGACCGCCGAGCAGCCCGCGCCGGGGCCGGTGGTGCTGACCGGCAGCCAAGCGCTCACCGACGCACAGGTGGCCGCGAAACTGTCGGCCGTGCTCGGCCGCACCGTCGAGCTCGCGCCGTTCCCGGCCGAGCAGATTCCCGCCGCGCTCACCGCCCAGGGGCTGCCGGAGTGGTTCGCCACCCAACTGGCGACGCTGGTCGCGCAGGTCGCTGCCGGCGCGCAGAGCGTCCCCACCGACGGGGTGGCGCGACTGACGGGGCGTCCGGCGCGGACCTTCGACCAGTTCCTCGCCGACAACGCCGAAGCGGTCCGCGCGGCAACGCATTCCGCGGCTACCGGCCTGTAAAGCGTTTCCGTCCAGTACTTCTGGCGGCAGATCCTGCCAGACTCGCAGTCATGAGCGACTACATCGCATGGCTGCGCGGACTCGTCGGCCACGCACCGATCCAACTGCACTGCGCCGCCGCGGCCGTCATCGACAACGGCCGCGTGCTGCTGCGCCGCCGCGCCGGGGACCAGGGCTGGGGACTGCCGTGCGGCACAGTGGAACTGGGGGAGACGGTCCGCGCCGCAGCTGTCCGGCAGGTGGCCGAGGAAACCGGTCTCGAGGTGAAGGTCAACGCCCTGCACGGGGTGTACAGCGGCTACGAGCACCGCTTCCCGGACGGGGATGTGGCGCAGACGATCACCACTGTGCTGCGCTGCGGGATCGTCGGCACCCGCGCGCACTCGCTGGACCCACGGGTGCAGGAGATGCGGTTCTGCGATCTGGACGAGGAACTGCCCGGCCCGCTGGTCGACGAACTGCACGCCGACCTGCTGGCCGATCTGCGGGCGGGCCGGGTGAACGTGCTGCGCTGAGCGGACGCGTTCAGCCGCGGGCGGGCAGCACCAGTTGCGCGCCGGTCACCGGGTGGTCGAACACCTCGACCGGGTGCTGGTAGACGCGGCTGAGCAGTTCGCCGGTGAGCACCTCGCGCGGCGGCCCGTCGGCGGCGACGCGGCCGGCCTCGAGCACGGCGACCCGGTCGGCGTAGGCGGCCGCGATGCCGAGGTCGTGCAGCACCACCACGACCGCGGCGCCCTCGCCCGCGCGGGCGGCGGCCAGGCGCAGCACCTGCTCCTGATGGCCGAGGTCGAGGGCGGCGGTTGGTTCGTCCAGCAACAGGGTGGAGGTCTGCTGGGCGAGGACACGCGCCAGGGCGACGCGGGCGCGTTCACCACCGGACAGGGTGGGGAAGGAACGGTGCGCCAGATGGGTGACATCGGCCGCGGCCAGCGACTGCTCGACGA
The DNA here is from genome assembly GCF_029867845.1 of Nocardia farcinica. GTDB lineage: Bacteria > Actinomycetota > Actinomycetes > Mycobacteriales > Mycobacteriaceae > Nocardia > Nocardia farcinica_A. The sequence continues at coordinate 5,308 of NZ_JARWRU010000742.1, forward strand.
CACGGTCGTCGTCCAGGTCGCGGGGGGTGCGGGCCCACGGGGCGCGGCCCATGGCGACGACCTCACGGGCGGTGAAGGGAAAACCGACGGTGTGGCTCTGCGGCAGCACCGCGCGACGGCGCGCCATGTCCAGCGGTGTCCAGTGCGTGAGCGCACGCCCGTCGAGTTCGACCCGTCCCTCGGCCGGGGTGAGCTCACCGGCGAGCGCGGCCAGCAGAGTGGATTTCCCCGCGCCGTTGGGCCCGACGAGGGCGACGATCTCCCCGGCGGCGACCTGGAAACCGACCCGGTCCAGGACACGACGGGCGGGACCGCTGCCACCGTGCCGGATGACGGTCAGCCCGACCGCGCGCAGGGTGACCTGACCCGGTTCGGGGGTGGCGGGCAGCTCGGAGGTGCGGGTGAGCGCGGCCAGGCGCCGCCGCAGCGACGAGGTGTCGGTGGTGGTCATCCCCAGCCTCCGGCTCGGGGGCGGGTGCGTCGCAGGAGCCAGAATAATAACGGACCGCCGACCAGCGAGGTGAGCTTGCC
>NZ_JARWRU010000743.1 GCF_029867845.1 Nocardia farcinica
CCCGTGTCATCAACGAATCCAACTCGGCCACAGCACGATCCAACACCACACCACAGATCTACCAGCATCGACTCATGCGAGTGTCGTTGCAGTATTAGGCCGTCGACAGCACCAGCGCTACCGGCCGTGAGCACGATGGCGATCGGAACCACACCGGCCAGCACGACGTGCGTGCTGCGAAAATATCTGCGCTCGTTCCATTTTCGCACCTTTGAGCAAGGAACGAGGTAGGGCGCGAGCTGGGGTCGATGGAGAGTCTTGCTGTTTTCGGGCATGCCGAATGAACCTTCGATACTCAGGGTGAAGCGGGGAATGAAAGAGAGCGCGCCTGAGGGTTGGGCGCGAAGAAGCTCGGGCGCCTCCCAGAGCTGGTGACGGCTCCGGGAGGCCGCTTCTCAGATGTGCCGCATCAGAGGAAGGGCAGGACGAGCGTCAGCGCCTGGGCCACCACCGACAGCCCGTGCGACAGGACCGACAGCACCGCGTTGGCGCCGTTCAGAATTACGATCGGATCCACGATTTTTCCTTTCACGGTTCGGACTTGCACCACCATCCAAACCGCGAAAACCCTTGCAGCACCAGGGTTTCTGCTCTCCTACTTTCCGGTGAGGCCAGGGTCGTGAAACCGCTCTACCGCGTACATACAGGACATTTGCCAGGTCTTTGACGATGTGATCGTGACTGAGAAATCTCGACGAAACATGCTGCGCAACAGATCAGTTCATCACCAACCGCGAGCAGGAAGACCTGTCAGCAGCAATCGATCGCAGGGACCTTGGTCCCTGGAATCTTGCCGGACCAAACCACCTCTGATAGGACAGAACCATTATCTCGGGGGCAACAGATCATCATAACCTCGCTCGGCGTGTGGCGGAAGCCACTAGAAAGGGGGGATCCGCATGAGCCGGTATCCCGTACACCGCTCCTCCCGCAACCACCGAAGAGCGCGGCTGCCAAGCATTCCCACGCTCGGCACCAGCCTGCGCACCATCAGAGACGACCACCTACGACTCTCGCGCTCAGCCGCCCAGCAACGCCACGGCGTCAGCCAGTCCTACCTGTTCGACCTCGAAGCCGACAAAGAGATGCCGACCCTGGAGACACTCGACAGGATCATCACCGGCTACGACCTCTCCCCCACACTCAGACGACACCTGCACGAACTCCGCGCCGGACCCGAATACCTCGCCCCTATCGACAAACTCCTCACCCTCGATCCACACCGGGCCGCCCTACTGGAACACCTCGACGCCCTCGAGGCACGCGACATCCTCGCCGCCTACATCGATCCGATTGCCAACGTCCTGGCCTGCAACAACGCATTCGCATCCCGCCTGCCCGGCATCAACGAGATCCGCTGCGTACCGATGTGGATCTTCAGCCCGGTCGCACGACCGATCATCATCGACTGGGAATACGAAGCCGCACATGCCGTCGCCACCCTCAAGCCCGTCCTCGGCCGCTACCGAGAATCCGAACAAGCACACGAATTGATCCATCACCTCCGCCCACACAAAGATTTTCAACGCATCTGGCAGGCCGGCGTCGACGTCGCCTACGGACGCAAAACCAGCGATCTCTACCACTGGCGCAACCCCGCCACCGGCGAACCGGAGTCCCATCTCCTCACCATCAGCGACGTCGACCACACACAGAACGTCAAGCTCGTCACCGCCATCCGCAAGCCCTACTCCGGCCCGACGCTCGTGTCCCACTGAACCCGGACGAGACACGCCGACAACGACGCTCCGCCCCCTCCTCGGCCCGCGGTCCCTCCACCCCGGCATCCTGCCTTTCCACTCATCGACCTCCCGACCGCTGCTGCGCCAACGACTCCAACGCCAGCAAAGCCTCAGCACCCCCCGGCGCCGCCACCTCGGCCCGGCCGGCAGCGCTTTGGATCCGTGTAACCACCTGACTGCTGGAGATCAAGTGCAGAGCAGTCCAGACGTGCTATTCCCAGAAGCCCACCAACGAAGTAGAGCTGATGGTCACTCCGCGATCACACGCAACGTGCCGTCCACCGAATCACCAGACCCGCACGCACGAAGCCAACCACGCTGCACAGGCCCCTTCCCATCGACCATGCGACCGATCTATCCCACAGCGCCGCACCACCCTCAATAGAACGCACGTTCGATCATCGGTATGGTGTCGCGTCATGACAGACCCGGAGCGCATCGACTACGCCCGGCGCGAGGTCGAGGACATTCGCCGCGCGCTGCTCGACGCCGCGGCATTCGCTGTGGGGGTTGGCATCTGGCGAGATTACCGACGGCGCTCGCGCGGCCTCAGCCGGGCTATGAGGTGGGTGCGCAAGCCCGCCCTGCCCGCGGACCAGGCGACGGTGCTCACGAGCGGGCGGCCAGCTGGACTGCTGGTCCGCCGCCCCAGGAGCACCGCAGACCCCCGTTCCTGGTATGTGACGACAACCGAACGACCTTCAGGGCCCCCCGCCCGGGGGGGGGGGGCGGGGGTGGGGGGGGGGGGGGGTTGTTGTATATTGGGGTTTGGGGGGGGGGGGGGGGGGGGGGGGACG
>NZ_JARWRU010000744.1 GCF_029867845.1 Nocardia farcinica
CCGCCGCGCTCAGCGAGCCCGGCGATCCGTTCACCACCTCGCCGAAGACCACCGCGGTCGCCGACGGCGATGTGGTGCGCGTCAGCGGCCACAAGATCGCCGTGCCCTACGCCGACGAGGCGCGCTGGCTGCTGATCCCCACCGACGCGGGCGTGGCGCTGGTCGACGGTGACGCCCCCGGCCTGACCCGCACCGCCTCCCCGTCCTCGGGCGGTCTGCCGGAATCGACGGTGCGGCTGGACGGTGTCGAGATCCCGGCCGAGCGGCTGCTGCCCGCCGACCTGACCGATCTGCACCGGTACGCGATCGCGGCGATCGGCGCCGCCGCCGACGGCCTGCTCGAGGGCGCGCTGCGGATCACCGCCGAGCACCTGCGCACCCGCCGCCAGTTCAACCGGCCGCTGGCCGAGTTCCAGGCCGTGGCCCAGCAGGTCGCCGACCTCTACGTGGTCTCGCGCACCCTGCACGCGGTGGCCGCATCGGCGAACTGGGCGCTGGCGCAGCTGGCGACGACGCCAGCGGAGGAGATCACCGACGAGCAGCGCGCGCGTGTCGACGACGACCTCGACGTGCTCGCCTATACCGTGACCGCCGAACTGCCCGCCGCCATGCAGAAGTGCCACCACCTGCACGGCGGGCTCGGGGTCGACGTCACCCACCCGATGCACCGCTACTACTCGCAGGCCAAGGATCTCGTCCGCTGGCTCGGCGGTGAGTCGCTGCGCCTGGACCGCCTAGGAGCAAGATGTTCATCGATCTGACCGCCGAGCAGCGCGCGCTGCGCGACGAGCTGCGCGCCTACTTCGCGAACCTGGTCACCCCGGAGGAAGAAGCCGAGATGGCGGTCAACCGCCACGGCGACGCCTACCGCGCGGTGGTGCGCCGGATGGGCCGCGACGGCTGGCTGGGGGTCGGCTGGCCCAAGGAGTACGGCGGGCAGGGCTTCGGCCCGGTCGAGCAGCAGATCTTCTACAACGAGGCGGTGCGCGCCGACGTGCCGCTGCCGCTGGTGACCCTGCTGACCGTCGGCCCGACCCTGCAGACCTACGGCACCGAGGAGCAGAAGCAGAAGTTCCTGCCCGGCATCCTCACCGGCGACATCCACTTCGCCATCGGCTACTCCGAGCCGGAGGCGGGCACCGACCTGGCCGCGCTGCGCACCACCGCGGTGCGCGACGACAACGGCGACTGGATCGTCAACGGGCAGAAGATCTTCACCACCGGCGCGCACGAGGCCGACTACGTCTGGCTGGCCTGCCGCACCGGCACCGTGGAGTCGCGCCATCGCGGTATCACCATCCTGATCGTGGACACCTCCGATCCCGGTTACTCCTGGACGCCGATCATCACCTGCGACGGCGCCCACCACACCAACGCCACCTATTTCGACAATGTGCGCGTGCCGGCGAACATGCTGGTCGGTGCGGAGAACAAGGGCTGGCGGCTGATCACCACCCAGCTCAACCACGAGCGGGTGGGCCTCGGCCCGTCGGGCAAGATCGAGCAGCTCTACGACCGTATGCGCGAGTGGGCGCGTGGCCGGGGCGTGCTCGCCGAGCCGGACGTTCGCCGCGCGCTCGGCCGGGTGCACGCCATGGTGCGCCGCAACGAACTGCTGAACTGGCAGGTCGCCGCCACCTCCGAGCAGGCCGATGCCGACCAGGCCCAGATCATCGCCGACGCCTCGGCCACCAAGGTGTTCTCCACCGAGGCGTTGCAGGAGGCGGGCAGGCTGGCCGAGGAGATCGTCGGCCGCTTCGGCGACCCGGCCGATCCCGACACCGCCGAGCTGCTGCGCTGGCTGGACCGGCGCACCAAGCAGAACCTGGTGGTCACCTTCGGCGGCGGCGTCAACGAGATCATGCGTGAACTCGTCGCCACCGCCGGGCTGAACCTGCCGCGCGTGCCGCGCTGAGCGGGCCGCCCATCCGAGCAACGAGACCAGAAGGAGCCGTGCGCGTGCCGGACACCGCAGCACCGGAAGCCCCGGAAGTCACCGCCGCCGAGCAGACCGCGGGTGCGCGATTCACCGCCGAGCAGATCGCCGCCGCACTGGAGCAGATCGTCGCGGCGGGGGAGTCGGCGCCGCGACTGGCGCGCGACCCGGTCAACCAGCCCATGATCAACAACTGGGTGGAGGCCATCGGCGACGACAACCCCATCTACGTCGACGACGACGCCGCCCGCGCCGCCGGACATCCCGGCGTGGTGGCCCCGCCCGCCATGGCGCAGGTGTGGACCATGCTGGGGCTCAGAGGCGTTCGCCCGCCGGACGACCCGATGACCGCTACCAACGAGCTGCTCGACTCGGCGGGCTACACCTCGGTGGTCGGCACCAACTGCGAGCAGATCTACCACCGCTACCTGGTGCCGGGCGAGCAGGTGACGGTGACCAGCAAGCTGGACTCCTATGTCGGCCCCAAGCAGACCGGCCTCGGCGAGGGCTGGTTCGTCACCTACCGCACCCTCTGGTACGTCGGCGACGAGCTGGTCACCGAGATGCTGTTCCGCATCCTGAAGTTCGCGCCGAAGGCCGCCGCGCAGCGGGCCGAGGCGAAGCCCGAGCCGGAGAAGCAGGCGGGGCAGCGGGTCAAGCCGCTGGTCTCGCACGACACCGAATTCTTCTGGGAGGGCACGAAACTCGGCGAGCTGCGAATCCAGCAGCTGCCCGACGGCACCCTGCGCCACCCGCCGATCCCGGCGGTGTGGAAGGACAGGTCCGAGTGGACCGACTACGTCGTGGCCACGGGCCGCGGCACCGTCTTCAGCTACGTGGTGCACCACGCCCCCAAGGTGCCGGGCAGGCAGCTGCCGTTCGTGGTGGCCCTGGTCGAGTTGGAGGAGGGCGTGCGGATGCTGGGCGAGCTGCGCGGCATCGACCCCGGCGAGGTGGAGATCGGCCTGCCGGTGCTGGTCGATTTCGAGCAGATCGACGACGTGGCGCTGCCCTACTGGAAGGTGATCTCATGACCGCGGCCCCGGTGCCGGTGGATGTGCAGGTGGGCACGACGCTGCCCGAACTGGTGATCCACGCCGACCCGACCTTCGTGATCAGCACCGCGCTGGCCACCAGGGATTTCCAGGACGTGCACCACGATCGCGACAAGGCGGTCGAGCGCGGCTCGAAGGACATCTTCGTCAACATCCTCACCGACACCGGCCTGGTGCAGCGCTTCGTCACCGACTGGGCGGGCCCGCGCGCGGTCGTCAAGTCGATCTCGCTGCGCCTGGGCGTGCCGCTCTACGCAGGCGACACCCTGACGATGACCGGCACTGTCACCGAGATCTCCGGCAGCGACCTGACCATCGCGGTCACCGGCCGCGACAGTCTCGGCGACCACATCACCGCCACCGCGGTCGTCACCCTGAACAACGGATCCGCCGGAGGAAGCGATGTCTGAGCAAGCGACCGCTCCGCTGAGCCGCCGCGCCGCCGTCGTCGGCATCGGCGCCACCGACTTCTCCAAGGAGTCCGGCCGCAGCGAACTGCGCCTGGCCGCCGAGGCCGTCAACGCCGCGCTCGCCGACGCCGGGCTCACTCCCGCCGACGTGGACGGCCTGACCACGTTCACCATGGACAACAACACCCAGGCCGCCGTCGCCCGCGCCACCGGCATCCCGCGGCTGAAGTTCTTCAGCCACATCGGCTCCGGGGGGGGCGGGGCCTGCGCGACCGTGCAGCAGGCCGCGATGGCGGTGGCCACCGGTGTCGCCGAGGTGGTCGTGGCCTATCGCGCGTTCAACGAGCGCTCGGTCTCGCGCTTCGGCCAGTTCTCCACCGCCCTGGCCAGCGCCGCCACCTCCTCGGGCATCGACAACGCCTGGTCCTACCCGCACGGCCTCGGCACGCCCGCCGCGCAGGTGGCCATGGTGGCCCGCCGCTACATGCGCGTCTACGGCGCGACCAGCGAGGACTTCGGCCGGGTGGCGGTGGCCGACCGCAAGCACGCCGCGGTCAACCCCGACGCCTTCTTCTACGGCAAGCCGATCACGCTCGAAGACCACCAGAACTCGCGCTGGATCGCCGAACCGCTGCACCTGCTCGACTGCTGCCAGGAGTCCGACGGTGGCGTGGCCATCGTGGTGACCAGCGTGGAACGCGCCCGCGACCTGCCGAACCGGCCCGCCGTGATCGCGGCCGCGGCTCAGGGCAGCGGCGCCGACCAGTACGTCATGACCAGCTACTACCGCGACGCCATGACCGGCCTGCCGGAGATGGGCCTGGTCGGTGATCAGCTGTGGGCGCAGAGCGGTCTGCGCCCACAGGACATGCAGGCCGCTGTGCTCTACGACCACTTCACCCCGTTCGTGCTCATGCAGCTCGAGGAACTCGGCTTCTGCGGTCGCGGCGAGGCCAAGGACTTCATCGCCGACGGCGCCATCGAGATCGGCGGCCGCCTGCCGCTGAACACCCACGGCGGCCAGCTCGGCGAGGCCTACATCCACGGCATGAACGGCATCGCCGAGGCGGTGCGCCAGATCAGGGGCACGTCGGTCAACCAGGTCGACGGCCTGGAGAACATCGTGGTCACCGCGGGCACCGGCGTGCCGACCTCGGGGCTGGTGCTCAGCGCGAACTGATCGGGCCCGATCGCGAGGAGACCGCCATGAACGTCCGGCATTTCGTGGACGTGCACGTCCTGTTGCTGCGCGCGGACCGCGTGCTGCTGAGCAGGCGCCGCGGCTCCGACGAGTTCGACCGGCTGTGGCATCTGCCCGCGGGCAAGCTGGAGGAGGGCGAGTCCGCGCGGGCGGGCGCGGCGCGGGAGGCGTTCGAGGAGGTCGGCGTGCGCGTCGACCCGCCCGATCTGGAATTGGTGCACACCGCCCACGTGGTCGCCGCGAACCGCGGCCGCCCCGCGGGGGGGGGGGGGGCGG
>NZ_JARWRU010000745.1 GCF_029867845.1 Nocardia farcinica
GGACGGTTGGCGATTCCACAAGCACGGCGACTACATCGGCGTGCACAACGTGGAGTGGGAGTACCTGGCCGAACAGGACGGCGAACGCGGGGAACGCATCGACTCCGTCGTCATGTACCACGTCATTCACGTGCAGCCGAACACCACCCGCGCGCCCCCCGTGTGACCCACACACAGGTGGGGTGGCGGGGGCGGGGGTAACACGCCCGCAACCGCCGCCACGTCCTGCACCTCACGCAAGCCGACATCCACCACGCCGGAGGCCCATCCCCTGCAACCCTCAGCCTCCTAGAAAACGGGCGGCTGAAAGCGATGAGCACACGGCAACGCCACAACCTGGAACTCGCCCTCGGCTGGACACCCGGAACCGTCAACGCTGTCCTCGCCGGCCGCGCCCCCGCGATCGCAGCAACGCAGGTTGTGGCCGCGTCCGACGCATACCGCATCCGCTACCAGGTTTTGTACGACCGTATCCGCGAGTACGCGGCGACGCAGGGGGAGCCAGTGGAGAGCGACCTGCTCGCCCTGATTGGTGAAGCGGAAGCGGTGCGGCTCCCCCAAACCAGACCCATCACCCGCGGCCCCTACACCACCCCTCGAACCCCAGGAGAGAAGACAGCTTGAGCGACAACACCGCCCCCGCTGCCGAGTTGCTGGCCGACATCCTCAAACGGGAGGGCGACCGGGAGTCCACGCTCCAGATGTACCGGGACAAGTACTGGCTGCCGATCGCGCAGCGCGTCACCGCCGAAGGCTGGACCTCCCCGGCTGAAACTGATGCCCTGCGCGCCCGTATCGCCGATCTGGAGGCATGGCAGCATGCCGTAGCCGATGCTCTCCAGATCAGCGAGGGACCAAGCGAGGGATACCCGTGGCATTGCGAGGAAGACCCAGCGAAGGCAGCCGAGTATGCGCGGGCCGCAACGCAAGCCGGGTTGGACCTCGCCGAACTGGAAGCTCGGACAGCGCTCGACCCTGACGCCATCGCCGACGAGTTCGGTATCGAGAGCTTGGGTGTGGTGGATGGGATAGCCACCCTCACCACTGCCCCCACCACGGAGCAGTCCCGTGCGCTTGTCCTCGCGATGAGCATGGCGTGCGGGCGGATGCTCGACGATGACCAGGCCACGAACTATGTCGAGTTCGAGGTGTCCCCCGCCAACCATCCCGGCTACATCGTGCACGTGCGCCGCGGGGAGCGACCCAGCCCGCACGACCTCCGCAAAGCTGCCGATGCCCGCGCCGCCGAACTGGAGCAGCAGTTGGCTGAGCTGGTGGCGCAGCGGGATCGAGTGACCGACCTGTTCGAGACGTGGGCGGCCGAGGAAAACGAACACCTCCTCGCCGGGGAACACGGTCTCGCCGAGGGGATACACGCCGCGATCGAGATGCTGCGCGAAGCCGTCCACGGAACCACCCAACCCGCAGAGGAGAACCCGCATGTCTGACAGCAGCATCGACGCCCTGATCGAGGAGGGGCGCCGCATCCACTCGGCTGCCACGCCCGGCACCTGGCATGCCTGGGATCGCGGTGTCGGCTGGATGATCGCCCTCGACCCCGACGGAAACGATTTGCTGCCCGAGGGGTTGCGCACCGACCTGGATCGCCGCCAGGACGCCGAAGCGATCGCCTGGGCGCACAACCATTTGCCCGGCCTGCTCGACCTTCTGGAGCAGTGGCGGGAGATCGCCCGTGACCGGCGAGACGATCTGGTCATCGCCCGCGCCCGGATCGAAGAGCTGGAGGCGCAGCGGGCCCGCGCTCTCGGCCACACCATCCCCCGTGGTGGTGGCGAGTTCGAGCACGACCACGACGTTCTCGAGGGCCATGACGGCTGCCCCGCCTGCTGGGCTGAGGACATCCGCGAAGCACTCGGACAGGAGACCCCGCAGTGACCCGGATCGTGCGGGCTGTCCGCACCTGCCGCGCCTACCCCGCCCAATGGGACGCCTGGACCGAGGACGGCACCTACCTGTACATCCGATGCCGTTTCGGTCGGCTCACCGTCGAGTCGTTCCCGGAAGGCCCTGACTGGGAGTTCGATTCACCATCAGTGATGGTCGCCGAGACGGAAGCCAATGTGTACGACATCGCCGACGTGTGCGAAGTGACGGACATCGAACTGGCCGAGGATGCGCGGGTCGATGACGTCTGGCCCGACTACGACCGTTGGACTGTCCACGCCGAGCAGCAGGCCGGCCACTCGCTGCATGCGTCTGCTGGGATCACCGCCCGCTCCTGCGATCTCACCGACTCGTGCCATCGGATGCGTGGCCACGACGGGCCGTGCACTCTGCCGCAGGATCACTGACTGCCGCCCGGTTTCGGCGGGTCGGGGTGGTTGCACCCCGACCCGCCATCATGTGTTGGGGCTCTCCCTTGAAGCCTGGCACTTGCGTGTGTACCGTTAGGGATGTCAGAGGGACAACGCCCTCACCCAGAACCGGAGGAGACCGGAATGTCTGAAACCCTCACCACCGCCGACCCGGCCCGCACCACCGTGCTGACCGCACTCGACCTCGCCGACCAGGTGGAAGACCGCAGCCTCATCCTCCACATCGAAGACGGCACCTACTTCCGTCCCCATCGCTGCGAACACCCGGACTGCGCGCGCCCCGCCGCCGCCTCCCTCGAATACATCAACCTCGAGGACGGTGTCACCGAGATCATGGTGTGCGGCGACTGTGCTGCCGACGCCCACCAGGTGATCCGCATGAGCGAGGACACCGACGGCAGCGAAGACATCACCCTGCGTGTGTCCCCGTACTGGCTGCTGTACGTCCACGACGTGGCCGCATGACCGCCGCCCTGTCCCTCATCCCCACCTGCCATCCTTCGGCATGCCATCCTTGGGGCGTCCGCCCCATTGAGGGGGCGCTACCTGGAGGAGACAACACAGTGGGATACGAGTACGGGCGCGGAGCAGAAATCCTGTTGGCACGTACCCGCCTGGGCTTCACCCGCGAAGAGATGACCGCGGCAATGAGGGTCCGCCCCCAGTCGTATCAGCGGTGGGAGAACGGCCGCGACGCCATCCCGTCCGGCATATGGGATGAAGTAGCGAAACTGCAAGCCCACTTCGACCAGCAGGTGGAACGGCTCGTCGCCGAGGCCGCACAGGTGGACGGCCCCCACTACGTGACCGTGTGGCGCGGCGCCTCCGACCACCAGCCGTCCCCTGGACTGTGGCTGCACATCGTCGCCAAAGCGCAGGAGCAGGCACCCAACATCGTGCCCCGATACCCCGAAGACCGTGACTGACCTATTCGAACGCGCCTCCCGTCTGCCCACTGGGCAGCGGGAGGCGTTCATGGTGTGGGCGCGACGCAACCTGATCCGCCTCGAAACGGTACGTAAGTACCCGACTGCGGGCGCTCTCGCCCAAGCACTCGACCCGTCCACTGTGCAGACCGCGGACCTGCGGGTCATCGACGAACAGTTGGAGTGGGCGTTCCGCACACCCGGCGCACGGCTCATGATCTCGAAGCCCAGTCAGACCGGTAAGTCGGAGCGCGCTCTCTGGGGCATCCTGCGGGCTCTACTGCTCGACCCCGACCGGCGAACCATCATCGTCACCCACAGCGAAGACCTCGCCCGCATCCACTCCGAACGACTCCGGCTCCTGCTCCGCACGTACGGCTCCGACGCCAGCGACGCCATGACCGGAGCCCCACTACCTGACCGCCTCGGCATCGGCCTCGGCGACAAAACCAGCGCCTCCCGCTGGTCCCTGGCCGGGCATCGTGGTGGCGTTGTTGCGGCAGGCGTGGGCACTGCACTACCTGGCAAGCCCGCCGACCTGCTGTTATTGGACGACCTATTCGCCGGCATGTTGGCTGCCGACTCGCCCGCCGAACGGCGGCGCGTGAACACCTGGTGGGACTCTGTGGGTTCACAGCGCCTCGGCCCGGACGCCCCATGCATCTGCATCGGCACCCGCTGGAACGAAGAGGACGCCCACGCCTACCTGCTGTCGCAGGAGCCTGACCGCTGGCGGGTGCTGAACTTCCCCGCCATCGCAGAGCCCGGCGTCCACGACTCACTGAACCGCCCCTATGGGGTGCAGTTGGAGAACCCTCGCGGCACCACCGACTGGGCGGCTCGACGTGATGTGCTGCCCGCCCGCGTCTGGGCATCCATGTTCCAGGGCAACCCCACCCCATCGGATGGTGCGCTGTTCAATCCTGACTGGTTCAAGAACCATCGACTGCCCGAAACACCTGCCCTGTATCGGCGGCTCGTCGGTGTGGACCCTGCGGAGACGGGCAGCAGTGATGAGGTGGGTTTGATCGCTGGCGGCCTGGCAGCTGACGGGACGGTGGTCCTGACTGATGATTGGTCGGGACAGTTCTCGTCTGCGGTGTGGCCGCGGCGTGCCTGCCTGATGGCGTTGGCTACTCAGGCGGGTGAGTTGGTGTTCGAGGCGTATTCGGCGCCGGTCGCGTATCAGCGGTTGTTGGAGCAGGCGTTCGACGATCTCGCGACCGAGGCAGTGGCGGGGGATGGCACGGTGGAAGCGCAGTTCGGGGATGGGACGGTGGGGCGGGTGCGTGTGCCGGCGTCGCGTCCGTTTCTGATCAAGCCGTGGACGCGGCAGGGTAATGCGGTGGTGCGGTCGTCGGGTCTGCGGTATGCGATGAGTTCGGGCAGGTGTCGGGTGGTGGGTCATCGTTTGGCGACGATGGAGGCGGTCGCCATCAGATGGTTCGAGTCCCAGCATCAGCCCGATCGGGTGGCGGGGGCGACGATCGTTTATGACGAGCTGGCTGGTGGTGGTGGTACGGCGTTGGCTGATGACACGGGCAGCTGGGGCGACATGCCGTCCGGCTTGTAGGGGTTGCATCCCCGACACATGTGTGTGTAGAGTCAGTGATGTCAGAGGGAACAAGCCCTCAAGCAACCGGAGGAGCCGGACATGCAGAACACCATCACCCCCGCCACCAACGCCGAGATCATCGACGCCATCGAGTTCGGCACCACCGCGGGATGGACCTTCCGCTTTTTCGACGGCCGCGACGACATCATCGTCATGGACGCCGAAGACGTCGAGGGCCTCGCCGCCTACTACGAAGAGCGTGGCATCGGCCTCGTCATCATTGCCCCCATCGACGAGACCCCTGCCCGCGAGACCACCCCCGTGGTAGAGATGGACGACGCCGAAGCGACCTGGTTCCTCAGCGGCTACGGCTACACCGCCGACGAGGCCCGCGACATGATCGCCCACGTGCAGGCGATGGGTGAGCCCATCACCTCCCAGACCATCCGCCCCTGACCCACTCCAGCCCGCCTCCTTGCATGGGGGCGGGCCATCCTCGCACGACAGAGCAAGCTGTCACCCCCCCGGAAAGGACCGGACCCCATGGCTGCACCGCTCACCCTCCCCGATGGCTGGTTCTCCGTCGCCTGCCCCGATCGACACGCCTACCACCCCGGCAACGATGTGGGCGACCTGTGCGGCGTCGTGTACTTCGACCCCCACGGGAAGCTCACCGCCGAAGTAGGGGAAGTGGTGGGCGACGAGGACACTGAAGAGCGGGCGACCGCCCACGGCTTCGACAGCCTCGACGCCGCCCGCGAATGGGTCGAAACCACCATCCGCCTACTCACCCCCTGACTGCACTCCACCCGTTCACGCTGCCCGACAGGACCGCTGTCGCCCACCCGGAAGGAACCGGCCATGCGCCCCGATCTCATCCCCGCCGACTGGACATCCGCGTCCTGGCGGCCCGGCGACCACCGCCACATCCTCACCCCCGCCGTCGAACAGGTGGGCGACCTGATCGGCGAGGTGTACATCGACCCGCACGGCACCATCCGAGCGGCCGTCCACACCGTCCTCGTCGTCGATCACGCCACCGAGCTGGAGTTGGACGCCGACGGGTTCGCCACCTTCGCCGACGCCCGCGCCTGGGCCGTCGACACGATCGACCACCTCACCCACCACCTCGCCGCCTGACCGGAGGGAACACACTCATGACCATCGCCGACATGATCGACTCGGACGGCAAGCTCCGCGACGCCTTCCGCGCCCTGCCCACCACTCCGGCACGCCCCGCCGCCAAGCCGCCCACCATCGACTGCACCCGCGACGTGATCGACGCGCTCGGCGACGGCACCGAGGCGCTGGCGTACATGAACGACGAACTCAAGGTCATCGTGTCCGCGGCCCGGTACGCGGAACTGTTGGAGCAGGCCCGCTGGGGTCGAACCTGAGCGGAGCGAGTGTTGCGCGGTCGGTCGCTACCGTCCGCGCCATGCTCACTGTTCTGACGCTGGTCGTGTACGTGCTCGTGGTTGCTCGGGTCACCCGCCTGGTGACGACAGACAAGATCACCGAGCCGCTGCGGGCGAAGCTGATCGATCGAGTAGGCACACAGTCGCTGTGGGCGTTCGGGGCGCACTGTCCCTGGTGTGCGGGCTGGTGGGTGGCTGCGTTGCTCGCTCTGCCTGCTGCGTGGGTGGCCGGCCTGCCGTGGTGGTGGGCGTTGGCGTTGCCGTTCGCGGCGTCGCAACTGGTGGGGATGATGGCGCGGGGCGATTTGAACTGAGGGGCTTGCGCCCCGACACATGTGTGTGTATAGTTGTTCATGTCAGAGGGAATACGCCCTCACCGAACCGGAGGAGCCGGACATGCAGAACCTCACCGCCCCGCAGATCGTCAACCAGCTCGTCGAGCGCGTCGCCGCCCTCGTCGTCACCCAGAACCCCGGCGCCACCGAAACCGAGATCAGCGAGATCTTCGACCGCTGCTTCCCCGTCGCCTGGGACAAGTTCCTCGCCAACCTGAAGGCCGACAACCCCCGCAAGGCCGCCCAGTTCGAGCGCGCCCTCGCCGCCTACATCACCGACAACTGAACCGCCTGGCCCGCCCCGCCCCGCCCAGGGGCGGGCCCCAACGCCCGACGGACCCCGCCGTCACCCACCCCGGAAGGACCGGAACCACCGTGAGCGACAGCTGCGAAAACTGCGGACGCATCTCCTGCTATGCCATCACCGATCCCGAGACCGGCGACTGGATCACCCAATGCGAACTGACCGGCCAGGCGATCAACCCCGCCCTCCACTACCTCTGACCCCGGAGCAACGATGCACGCCCCGTACTGCTGCCCGCAATGCGATGTCGACCTCGATGACGACGGCACCGAGGTCCGATGCTGGAAGTGCGGGTGGTCGGTCCGCAACGTGGACAACCCGCACGAGTACTACGACCGCGCCGACGCGATCCAGTCGCTCGCACAGCACCAACGCAACCGCCTGACACCCCCGCCTCTTGCGTAGGCATCCGCCACCCTGCCCGACGGACAAGCCGTCCCCACCCCTGGAAGGAACCGGAACCCCCGTGGAGAAGATCCGTGCCTGACACCACCGCTCGCCCCACCTACACAGCCGAGCAGGTCGCTGCCGCAGTGGAGTTCGTCGCCACCATCACGAAGGTGGATGCCCACGCCGAAGCCGAACCCGCCTACTTCACGCCCGCCTGGGCGGAGTGGCAGGACAACCACGACGCATACGAAGCCGAATGCGTCGACGCCCGCACCGCGTACGAGGCCCTGTTCGGCGGTGACGCCCCCGACCCGCGTGACCTGATCGCATGACCGCCGCCACCAAAACCCGCAGCCGCAAACCCGAAACAGGGCAACCCGCGAAAGAACAAACCGCCCGCAACACCATCAAGCGGTACGCGCTCAACCCCGACGACGAGCTGATGCTGCTGCGGATGGTCGGCCTCGAACCCACCCCGGGCGCGGTGAAACGCTCCGCCGACCAACGCGCCCCCAAGAAGCAGTTCGAACCCAAACCCACCACCGAACCAGACCCCACCCTGCTGGAAGGCCGCCCCAGCCTCCCCTGCGGAAACTGCGGCCGGGAGATGTTCAAACAGACCTGGCCCGGCCCCTGGAAGTGGGATCGCATCTCCCACGCCGGACACGGCTACTGCCACCGCTGCCGCAACACCCACAAACCCAAGACCGAAGGAGCACGACCATGATCCGCGAAGCCCTGTCCGCCCTCACCGCCGCCCTCGCCGCCGTCACCATCACCGCCTGCCAGCCCACCGAACCCACCCCCACCCCCGTGCAGCAGGTCGTAGACGCCGGCGTCGACTCCACCACCCCCACCCCGGTGCTCGATCCGCTGTCGTCGGACGGCACCTGGCTGGTCCCCACCCAGATCCCGCACGGCACCTACCTGGTGACCCCCGACCAGGGGCGCCGCGGCTACTGGGCGTTGTGCGCGGACCTGATGTGCGAGCCCGGCGCCGGGATGATCACCAACGACCTCGTCGCCGGTCCCGGTTACGTCGTCATCGGCCCGGACGCGGTCGCGATCGAACTGCGGCGTGTCACCCTCACCCTCGCCGAGTGACCGCCATGCCTCTCGTGTGCCGACTCCACCGCGCCGACCCCTACCTGTTGATGTGCGCCGCTGCCCTGTCCCTGCTGCAACCGGTCCTGCACCTGCCCGCCTGGGTGTTCCTGGCAGCGATCCTGGCCGCGCTCGCCCCGCTCACTGTCGGGTACCGGCACGAGTTCCACGGCGAATGCCCCACCCTCTGCTACACCCGGCAACCCGTTGAGGGCCCCACCCCGCACGGGCTG
>NZ_JARWRU010000746.1 GCF_029867845.1 Nocardia farcinica
GCCCCGGTCACCCGGCTCGCCGGTCTCTCGGCACCGGCGCCGCCGACCGCCGGCCAGCCCGCCGCGGCGCCCATCGCACCGGCTCCGGCCGCCGAACCACCCACCGAGCCGGCCGCCGAACCGACGCGGACGCCCGGTGCGGGCCGGTCGGTCGACCTCGGCGTGGCCGCCGTGGACACGCACCGCGACGAGCGGCGGACCACGGTCACCCTGACCGTCGACCCCGAGGTGGTCTCGGTCTTCCACGGCCTCGTCCCCGCCGGGCCGGACGGCGACCAGGCCTCGGCCGAAGGCGCGTCCACCACCTTGCACACCGAGATCGACCGGGACAGCGGCGCGGTGGCGGTCGGATTCTCCGATCCGGTGCTCGGCGAGCAGAGCCTGCGGACGCCGGGCGCGGACCCGGCGCGACCGCCGGAACCCGGCGACAGCGGCGTCTCCGTCTGACGGCGACGGCCGCCACGCCCCCGGCAGGGGCCGGGAACGGCGCAGTACTGTGTGCCCCCGTGTACGACTTCTGCGTGATCGGCGGCGGCATCGTCGGGGTGGCGACGGCGCACGAGCTGCTGACCAGGAATCCCGGCGCGAGCGTGGTGCTGGTGGAGAAGGCCGATCGGCTCGGCGTCCACCAGACCGGCCACAACAGCGGCGTGATCCACTCCGGCATCTACTACGAGCCGGACAGCCTCAAGGCGCGGCTGTGCCGGGCGGGCGCGCGCTGGACCACCGAGTTCGCCCGCGAACACGGCATCGAGCACCGCGTCTGCGGCAAGCTGCTGGTGGCCACCGACGAGATCGAACACGAGCGCATGCTGGCGTTGCACGAGCGCTCGGTGACCAACGGCGTCGAGGTCGAACTGCTCGACGCGGCCGAATTGCGCAGGCGCGAACCGCATGTCACCGGTGTGGGCGCGCTGTTCGTGCCGAGCACCGGCATCGTGGACTACCGCGCGATCACCGAGGCGCTGGCGGCCCGGGTGCGCGCGCTCGGCGGCACCGTGGTGCTCGGCGCCGAGGTCACCGCCATCACCGAGACCGACACCGAGGTCACGGTGGCGGGGCAGGCGGGCCAGTGGACCGCGCGCACCCTGGTGGTGTGCGCGGGTTTGCAGGCCGACCGGATGGCCAGGCTGGCCGGACTCGACGTCGGGCTGCGCATCGTGCCCTTCCGCGGCGAGTACTACCAATTGCCGCCGGAGCGAACGGATCTGGTGCGCACGCTGATCTATCCGATTCCCGATCCGAGCCTGCCCTTCCTCGGCGTGCACCTGAGCCCCACCGTCGGCGGCGCGCTGACCGTGGGGCCGAACGCGGTGCTCGGTCTCTCACGCGAGGGCTACCGCAAGGGCAGCGTGAACCGGCGCGACCTGTTCGACATCCTCACCTTCCCCGGTATGCGCCGGGTGGCGGCGACCCACCTGCGCACGGGGGCAAGGGAATTGCGCAACTCGCTGTTCAAGCGGGGCTATCTCGCCGAGTGCCGCAAGTACTGCCCGCAGCTCACGCCGGCCGATCTGCGGCCGTATCCGGCGGGCATCAGAGCGCAAGCGGTCTTGCCGGACGGCACCCTGGCGCACGATTTCCTGATCGAGCGCACACCGCGTTCGGTGCACGTGCTCAACGCGCCCTCACCCGCCGCGACCTCGGCCGTTCCGATCGCGAGCCATATCGTCGACCAACTCTGAGTTCCGCGACCGACTCCGAGCTCCGCGACCGACTCCGCGCGCCGCACGGCGGGCCGATGACTTTCCCCGAACAACCTCTCGAATAAAGAGGATTGCTGTAGTACTTTTGTGCGCAGCTGTGGATCAGGGAGGGCCTATGGGCCACATCAAGTACGCCAGCGACGTCGGCGCACCCGTCGAGGTCGCGTTCACCTACACCGACAACCACCTGTTCGTCCCCGACTGGATGTTCGGCATCGCCGCGTTCGAACCGGTCGGCGAGGTCGATCAAGGCGTCGGTGCGCTCTTCGCCGCCACCGCGCGCCTCGCCCTGGTGCGCAAGCGGATCACCTGCGAGATCACCGAACACCGGCGCAACGCCGTGCTCGCCTACACCTTGCGCGGGCGGCGCCTGCGCGGCACGCTGACGCTGCGCTTCGACCCGCTCGGGTACGGCCGCTCGGTGCTCACCTCGGAGGCCGACTACGACGACCCGCGCGGGCTGTTCGGCCGGATGAGCGCCGGGTTGCTCGACGCCTCGGTGCGCCGGGCCGTGCGCCGCACCGAGGCCCGATTACGAAGAGAGATCGAAGAGTTCCACGGAACCGACCTTGTCGGGAGGATCGCATAGAGTGCCCGCCATGATCATCGTGAGCACCGACGGCTCGTGTCTGCGCAATCCCGGTGGCGCGATCGGCTGGGCGTGGGTCGATCATCAGGGCGGCGCCGGCGCCAGCGGGGGAGCGCCGTCGGGCACCAATCAGATCGCCGAGCTACGCGCCGTGCTCGAGGCCGTCCTCGCCCATCCCGGCGAGGAGCACCTGCTCATCGAGAGCGACTCGCTCTACGCCATCAAGTGCGCCTCGGAGTGGATCCACGGCTGGCGCAACAACGGCTGGCGCACCTCCAACGGCAGCCCGGTCCGCAACGCCGAGCTGATCGCCGCGATCGACCGGGCCATCGCGAGCAGGCCGGGCCCGGTCCGCTTCCGCTGGGTGCGCGGCCACGTCGGCAACTACTTCAACGAACGCGCCGACGCGCTGGCGAACGAGGCGGCCAGGCGGGCGGCGGCGGAAGCTCCCGGGGACGTGCGCGCCGAATTCGCGGCCGAGGAATCGGCGCAGCCGGTGCGCGAGGAGATCGCGCCCGTCGTGGCGACGCCGGCGCCACAGCCGGACACGGGGAAGGTGGTCACGTCGGGTTCGCAGGCGCTCACCCTGTTCTGACCCGGCGCGGTTAGCGCGGCAGGTCCACGGAGAAAAACCCAGCGGCGGGGGGGGGGAGGGGGGCCCCCCCCCCGGGGGGGGGGGGGGGGGGATGAGGTGGGGCGCCGG
>NZ_JARWRU010000747.1 GCF_029867845.1 Nocardia farcinica
GACCTCCCCGGTGGTC
This sequence comes from Nocardia farcinica, assembly GCF_029867845.1. Classification (GTDB taxonomy): domain Bacteria; phylum Actinomycetota; class Actinomycetes; order Mycobacteriales; family Mycobacteriaceae; genus Nocardia; species Nocardia farcinica_A. The sequence goes on from NZ_JARWRU010000747.1 coordinate 17, forward strand.
GAGGACATCACCGCCGGTCAGCAGGCGGGCGCCGACGCCAGGCGCGGCAAGCGGGGCGCGACGCCACCGGAGCGGCCGGAGGAGGTCACCGACGTCCTCGCGGCGATCCCGGCCGAGAAGGCCGAGAAGAGCGGCGACGGGCGCTGGCCGACGACGGAGAAGGCGGGCAGGCCACGGCGCGAGGAGATCGACGGCGAAACCGACCAGCCGGGCAGCCCCGGCAAGGGCGCGCTGAGCCGTGGCCGCGGCGGCAAGGGCCGCCCGAAGGCCGAGCCGAAGGCGGTGCCCGCCGCACCCGCGTCCAGGGCGGCCACGGCCAAGCAGCGCCGCAACCGCCGGTTCCGTACGCTCGGCCGCTCGATGGCGGCGATGTTCGCGGTGCTGGCCCTGCTGACCACCGGCGGCGGCTGGAGCTACCTGCAGTCCACCGGCGACAGCTTCACCCAGGTCTCGGCGCTGGACGGCAACTCCGAGGACGTCGTCGACGGCGACCTGCAGCTCGGTGACGAGAACTACCTGATCGTCGGCACCGACACCCGCGCGGGCGCCAACGGCGCCATGGGCGCGGGCACGCTGGAAGACGCCGAGGGCGCGCGCGCCGACACGGTGATGCTCGTGCACATCCCCAAGGACCGGCGCCGCGTGGTGGCGGTGTCGTTCCCGCGCGACCTGGACGTCACCCGGCCACAGTGCAACCGCTGGGACAACGACGCCGCCGACTACACCGACGAGGTGTTCGAACCGGCGATGGGCGACAAGCTCAACGCCGTCTACGCCCTCGGCGGGCCGCGCTGCCTGGTCAACGTGGTCCGCAAGATGAGCGGCCTGAACATCGGCCACTTCATCGGCATCGACTTCGCGGGCTTCGAAGCCATGGTCGACACCATCGGCGGCGTGGAGGTGTGCGTCAACGGGCCGCTGGAGGACACCATCCTCGGCACCGTGCTCGCCCAGGGGGGCAAGCAGGTGGTCGACGGGCACACCGCGCTGAACTTCGTGCGCGCCCGTCACGTGATCGGTGAGGAGCGCAGTGACTACGACCGCATCAACCGTCAACAGCGGTTCATGGCCTCGCTGCTGCGCGGGGCGCTGTCGAGCAACGTGCTGCTCGACCCGGGCAAGCTGAACAACTTCATCAACGCCTTCACCAAGCACACCTTCGTCGACAACGTGAAGCCAGAGGATCTGCTGCGCCTTGGCCGCTCACTGCAGAAGGTGGACGCGGGCGCGGTCACCTTCCTGACCATCCCGACCGCGGGCACCACCGACTACGGCAACGAGATCCCGCGCGAGCAGGACATCAAGGCGATCTTCTCGGCCATCCGCGACGACCGCCCGCTGCCCGGCGAGCAGACCCCCGCCGAGCCGGAGCCGCAGGAACCGGCCGCCCCGCCCGCGCCGCCGGAGTACACCGCCGTCGACCCGGAGACCATCAGCCTGATGGTGTCCAACGGCTCGGGTTACTCGGGTCTGGCGGCCGCCGCGGCGAACCGCTTCAGCAACGAGGGCTTCGGCATCTACAACGTGGCCAACTACCAGCTCGGCACCTCCTCGGTGACCAAGGTCCGCTTCGCCAGCGGCTACGAGGACGAGGCGGCCACCGTCGCCAGCGCGGTCCCCGGCGCGAGTCTGGAGATCGACGAGGATCTCGGCGGTGTCGTGGAGATCGTGATCGGCATGGACTCGGCCACCGGCCTTGTGGTGCAGAGCCCGACCGAGACGGGTTCGCCCATCACAGGGCTGCCGCCGGTCGGCGTCTCCACCCAGCCGCCGCTGGAGCTGCCCGAGGACCTCGAGCACATCAACGCCGCGGGCGAACTCTGCGCCTGATCGGGTGATCCGGCTCACCATCGTGGGCGGGGCACCTGCCCGTAACCCACCGTTGGTGACCTGGTTGCCGGGCCGCACTACGCTTTGCAACCATGCGTGTCATCTACAACGAGCAAATGGCCGATCTCGCCGCACTCCTCGGCGAGATGGCCGACCTGGCGGGCTCGGCCATGGACCGGGCGACCCGGTCGCTGCTCGAGGCCGACCTCTCGCTGGCCGAACAGGTGATCGGGGAGAGCGACCGCATCGGTGAGCTGATCGCCGATGCCGAGGAGCGCACCTTCGCCCTGCTCGCGCTGCAGGCGCCGGTGGCCGGTGACCTGCGCCAGGTGGTCAGCGCCATCCAGATCGTCAACGATGTCAATCGCATGGGCAAGCTCGCGGTGCACGTCGCCAAGGTGACCCGCCGCAGGCACCCGCAGCCTGCGCTGCCGGACGAGGTCACCGGCTACTTCGCCGAGATGGGCCGGATCGCGGTCAGCATGGGCCACAGCGCCCGCGAGGTGCTCGAATCCCGCGACCCCGAGCGCGCCGCGCGCCTCAACCAGGAGGACGAGGCGATGGACGATCTGCACCGCCACCTGTTCACCCTGCTGATGGACCGGGACTGGAAACACGGCGTGGCGGCCGCGGTCGACATCACGCTGCTCGGCCGCTACTACGAGCGTTTCGCCGACCACGCCGTCGAGATCGGCAGGCGGGTGGTCTTCCTGGTCACCGGCGAGCTGCCGCCCGAGGGCGACCACTGATCCGGCTTCCCTGACACGACGGAAGGGGGCGGGCGCGGGCGGGGGGGGGCGAGGTTTTTTTTTGTGGTGGGGGGGGGGGGGGGGGGGG
>NZ_JARWRU010000748.1 GCF_029867845.1 Nocardia farcinica
AAGGGGGTGCGGGTCACGCACGCGAACCTGGCCGCCAACTGCGCGCAGATCGGGCACGCGGCGTCGATGCGACCGGGCGAGACCTGGGTGGGCTGGCTGCCGCTGCACCACGACATGGGCCTGATCGGCGGCTTCCTCAACCCCATGTACCACGGCAACGACGCGGTGCTCATGCCGCCGAACCGGTTCCTGCGCCGTCCCGGCGACTGGCTGCGCGCGGTGCACACCTATCGCGGCTCCTTCACCGCGGCGCCGAACTTCGCCTACGGTTACACCGCCGCCAGGGTCACCGACGCGGAGCTCGACGGCGTCGACCTGTCCAGCTGGCGGTTCCTGTTCTGCGGGGCCGAGCCCATCCACCCGCCGACGGTGCAACGTTTCGTCGACCGGTTCCGCGCGTACGGACTGCCCGGTGACGCGCTGGTGCCCTGCTACGGGATGGCGGAGGCCTCGCTGGCGGTGACGGTCGCGCGCCCGCACGCCCCGGTGGCCTACGATTCTGTCTCCCGGCAGGCGCTCACCACGACGGGGAAGGTCGTCGACGTGCCCGACGGCGACGCCGACGCGCTCCAGATCGCCGACTGCGGCGCGCCGGTGCTCGGCACCGAGGTGCGGATCGTGGACGCCGACGGCTTGGAGTGCGGCGACGACGTGACCGGGCGCATCCAGTTCCGCGGCCCGTCGACCACCCCGGGTTACTTCGAGCTGCCCGAGATCACCGCGCAGGCGCGCGACGGGGACTGGTGGGACACCGGCGACATCGGCTACCTGCGCGCGGGCAGGCTGCGCATCACCGGAAGGCAGAAGGATCTGATCATCATCCGCGGGGCCAACCATCCGCCGACGGACTTCGAGATCGCCGCCGAGGCGGTGCCGGGGGTGCGGCCGGGTGGCGTCGCCGCGGTCGGCAGGCCCGACGCCGACGGCGCTTCCGAGGAGCTGCACGTGGTGGTCGAGACCGCCCTGGCGGAGGGCGAATACGAGGCGCTGCGGCGCGCGGTGCGGGTGGCGGTGAGCAAGCGCACCGGCATCCTGCCCGCCGAGGTCGTGGTGGTGCCGCCGCGCAGCATTCCCAAGACCACCAGCGGCAAGGTGCAGCGCGCGCTCACCAGGCAACTGTTCGTCGAGCCCGCGATGCGCGAACTGGCGCAGACCGGGGGCGCGGCATGAGCGGGCGGATGCTGGCCGGGCCAGGCGTGCGCAACCCGCTCGGCTTCTATCCGGCCTACCGTCGCGACCCGCTGACCCTGTTCTACGAGCAGGCGGTCGCCCACGGCGGCAGCGTGCGGCTGCGCCTGGTGCATCAGCACCTGCATCTGCTGGTGGAGCCCGAGCACATCAACCAGGTGCTGGTGACCAATGCCGCCGCCTACGCGAAGGGCATCAGCTATCAGAGCCTGAACCACATGCTCGGTCCCGGACTGCTGACCAGCGGCGGCGAGCTGTGGAAACGCCAGCGCGCCCTGATCAAACCGGCTTTCGCGCGCAGGCACGTGGAGACCGAGGTGCCGCTCATGCTGGCCTGCGGTGAGCGCATGCTCGCCCGTCTCGACGCGCACGCCGCGTCGGGGGCCGCGTTCGACCTGGTGCCGGAGCTGATGGGGTTCGCCGCGGACGTGGTGTGCCGGGCGGTGATGGGCGCCGACATCGACGGGGTGCTGCCGCAGATCGAGGACGACGTTCGCGAGGGCGTGGACTGGGTGATGCGGCACATGGCCGCGCCGGTCCAGATCCCGCCGTCGGTGCCGACCCCGGCCAACAGGCGCTTCCGCGCGGCGCTCGCCCGTCTGCACCGGGTGGTGGACGAGGTGATCGCCGGGCACAGGGCCGCCGACGACGGCCGTTCGCTGTTGAGCAGGCTGCTGGCGGCTCGGGACGACGCCGGTCACGCCATGGACGACGAGCAGTTGCGCCACGAGGTGCTGACCTTCCTGCTGGCCGGGCACGAGACCACCGGTGGCGCGCTGGCGTGGACGGTCTACGAGCTGTGCCGCAATCCCGCTGTGCTGGAACGGGTCCGCGCCGAGATCGACACCGCCCTGGTCTCGGGTGATCTGGCCTCGGGTGATCTGGCATCGGTGCTGTCGTCGCTCGAGCTGACCGGCCGCGCCGTCGACGAGGCCATGCGACTGCACCCGCCCGCCTGGGCGTTCAGCCGGACCGCGCTGCGCGCCGACAGCTTCGACCGCTTCGATCTGGAGCCCGGCGCGATCGTGGTGATCAGCCCGTTCGTCAACCACCGGTTCCCCGACTTCTGGTCCTCGCCGTTGACCTTCGATCCCGACCGGTTCATCGGGGAACGCAACCGCAAGCGCCCGCCGTTCCACTACTTTCCGTTCGGCTGGGGCGCGCACCTGTGCGTCGGCCGGCACATGGCGCTGGTGGAGGTGCGGGTCGGTCTGGCCCTGCTGCTGGCCCGCTACGACATCGAACTGGTCAACGGGTTGCGGGTGCGGGAGAACCCGGAGATCTCCAACACCCCCGACCCGGTGCTGGTGCGGCTCACCAGACGCGCGCCCGCCCCGTCCGGCGCGGCCGTTCTCGCGGAGGCGGCGCGATGAGCCGGGCACAGAAACCGCGGGGCGGGTCCACCCCGGCGCGGGCCGGGGCCGTCGTCCTCGCCGACACCCTGGCCGCGCAGCCCCCGCGCCCGGAGAGCTACGGCGCCAAGGCGGCCAATCTCGGGGCGCTGCTCGCCGCCGGCTATCGCGTCCCGCCGTTCGCGGTGGTGACGGCTTCGGCGTGCGCGCAGATCCTCGCCCCCGTCGCCGAGGACATCGGCCGCGCGCTGGCGGGGCTGCACCACACCGACTCCGACGCGCTGCGCGCGGTGTCGGCACAGATCCGTGCGTTGATCCGCGGGCTCGAACTGCCGGGGTCGGTCGCGGCGGAACTGGCCGCCGCTGTCGACGCCCTGGCGAGCGTGAAGCCGGCCGCGGCCACCGGCGAGCACTCCCGGAGCTCTTCCGCCTCGGACTTCGCACCGGCCGGGGACACGATCCGGCTGGCGGTACGCTCCTCGGTGAGCGGCGAGGACTCGGCCACCGATTCCTTCGCCGGACAACTGGACACGATTCTCAACGTCGCGCCCGGCGATGTCCCGGCCGCCCTGCTGGACGTGCTGGCCTCCGCCTTCTCGGAGCGCTCGCTGTTCTACCGCGCCCACCGCGGGCTCGACAACGCGGCCGTTGACTGCGCCGTACTGGTGCAGGTGCTGGTCGACAGCGCTGTCTCGGGGGTGGTGTTCAGCTGCAATCCGCAGTCCGGCGACCCGGCCGAGTCGGTGGTCTCGGCGGCGCCCGGCCTGGGTGAGGGCGTCGTCGCCGGCCTGGTCGAGTGCGACACCTATTTCGTCGACAACGCCTCCGGCCGGATCGTCTCGCGCGTGGTCGCCGACAAGCGCGGCCGAGTGGAGCCGGACGCCGCCACCGGCACCGCCGTGGTGCCCATCGAGGGCGGCGACAGCACCCCCGCGCTCACCGACGAGCGGATCGGCGAACTGGTCGGCATCGCCGCCGCGCTGGCCGGACGGCTGGGCGGACCGCAGGACGTGGAGTGGACCTACGACCGGTCGGGCGTGCTGCACCTGTTGCAGGCGCGGCCGGTCACCGCGACAGGGGCGCGCGAGACGATCTTCGACAACGTCAATGTCGCCGAATCCTATCCCGGCCTGTCCAGCCCGCTGACCTTCTCCATCCTGCGCGCCGCCTACGAGCAGGTGTTCCGCGCCTGCCACCGGGATTTCGGCGCGACGAAGCAGATCGTGGCCCGCAACAACGCGAGCCTCTACCCGTACCTGGTCGGCACCGCGCACGGGCGGATCTACTACAACATCAGCAACTGGTACCGGCTGTTCCTCCAGATCCCCGGCATGGAGTTCGCCATCGAGGGCTGGGAAGCCGCGCTCAACATCGAGAACCGCTACCGCAGGCCCGCCGTCCCGAAACGCGGCCTGGCCAAGCTGCGCACGCACGTGCTGCGGGCGCGGGTGATCGCCGTCATCGCCGTCGGCTGGCTGCGCCTGCCCAGGCGGTTGCGCAGGTTCTTCGACGAACTCGCCGTGTTCACCGCCGATCTCGATCGCCGCCTCGCGCCGGAGACCCCGAGCCGGGAGCGCGATCCCGAGGCGCTGGTGCAGTGGCTGGAACGGCTGCTCGGGCAGCTGGTCCCGGTGTACTCGGTGCAGATCTTCAACGACTTCCTCGCCCAGCAGCTGTTCCACGTGGTCGGTCTGTTGCTCGAACGCAGGGGCCTCGACGAGCAGCAGGCGCTCACACTGCGCAACGAGCTGTTCTGCGGCGAGGAGGGCGTGGACAGCGTCGATCCGGTGCGCTCCGCGCTCGCGCTGACGGCGACCATCCGCGCCGACGAGGGGTTGCGCGCCCTGTTCGAGGGCCCGCTGGACACCGAGGCGGTGTGGAAGACGCTGGCGCAGAAGGAGTTCGCCGGCTTCCGCGACGACTGCCTGCGCCACATCGCGCTGTTCGGCGACCGCACCGTGGCCGAGCTCAAGCTGGAGACCGACCCGCTGGGCGAGCATCCCGAACGCCTGGTGCCCATGCTGCGCAACTACCTGCGCGGCGGCCAGAACATCGACGACATGGCCGAACGGGAGAAGCGCATCCGGCGCGAGGCCGAGCAGACCGCCCGAACGCTGTTCCGCGGCAGCCGGGCCGAGCGGCTGGCCTTCCGGTTCGCCCTCGCCCGCGCCCGCGAGCACGTCAAGCAGCGCGAGAACATGCGCCTGGGACGCAGCCGCTCGTTCGGCCTGATCAAACGCGTGGTCCGCGAGTGCGGCAGGCACATGCACGAGGCAGGCCTGCTCGCCGAGCCACGCGACATCTTCTGGCTGACCTGGGAGGAGATCGTCGCGCTCGTCCGCGGCACCGCCGTCGACACCGATGTGGTCCGCACCGTGGCCACCCGCAAGGCGGACCACGAGCGCTGGCGCGACACCCCCGTGCCCACGCGCATCGTCACCACCGGCATCGCCGCCGCCACCATCGCCGACCCGGCCCTGGAGGCCCCCGCCACCGTCGACGACTCCGCGACCGTGCTGCACGGCATCGGCTGCGCGCCCGGCCGGGTGGAGGCCCCCGCCCTGGTGCTGGGCACGCCCGACCCGGACGTGGCGATCGACGGGCAGATCCTGGTCGCCGCCACCACCGACCCCGGCTGGGTGTTCCTCATGGTGGCGGCGGGCGGGCTGGTCAGCGAGAAGGGCAGCGT
>NZ_JARWRU010000749.1 GCF_029867845.1 Nocardia farcinica
GAACAGCACCCCGGCGAAGCGGGCGCGGAAACCGGTGACCCGGGAGGCGTCGGAGTCGAGCACGTTGTCGGTCGCCGCCTTGCACACCAGGCCGTAGGTGCACAGCCCGTGCAGGATCGGGTTCGGGAAGCCGGCCGCGCGAGCGAACGCGGGGTCGGAGTGCAGCGGGTTGCGGTCGCCGAGCATGCGGTAGAGCAGCGCCTGCTGGGGCAGGGTGGGGATGAGCAACTCCAGGTCCGGGTCGCGCTGCGGCAGTTCGGACCTGGTGCTCGGGCCGCGCTCGCCGCCGAAGCCGCCCTCGCCCTTGGCGAAGATCGACGAGCGGGTGGTCCACAGCGGTTCGCCGTCGGAGCCGGTGATCTCGTACTCGCGCACGATCACCGCGGAGGAGCCCTTGTCCCAGAGTTCGGCGATGCGGCTGGCGCTGGTGGCCTTGCCGGAGGCCGGGATCGGCCGGTGCACCGTGACTTCCTGGTGCGCGTGCACCACCTTGGCCAGATCGATGTCGATGCCGGGGAAGCTGACCTTCGGCGGCTCGGTCTCGCGCAGGGTCTCGGCGACGGTGGCGAAACTGGGCAGCACCTGGGGTTCGCGGTCGTCGAGATAGCGCAACTCGGCCTCGTCGGTCCAGCGCGCGCCCGCGCCGAGACCGAGGTGGTAGAGCTGCACGTCGGAGGGCGTCCAGGAGAACTCCCTGGTCGGCAGCTGCGCGCCGAGTGCGACGGACGGATCGATGGGCATGGGGTTGATCTCCTCGTTCGCGTGTCGGGGCGGGCTCAGGCGTCCGCGGTGGCCTCGGCCTTCTCCGTCTTCTTCCGGTCGACGATGTCGAGCACCGCCAGGTAGCCGAAGGTGATGGCCGGGCCGATGGTCGCGCCGGGTCCGGCGTAAGTGTGGCCCATGACCGGGGTCGAGCAGTTGCCCGAGGCGTACAGGCCGGGAATGACGCTGCCGTCCTCGCGCAGCACCCGGCCCGCCGAGTCGGCCACCAGACCGCCCTTGGTGCCCAGGTCGCCCGGCACGATCTTGGCCGCGTAGAACGGGCCCTGCGAGATCTCGGCCAGGCACGGGTTCGGCTTCACCGTGGGATCGCCGTAGTAGCGGTCGTAGTGGCTGTCGCCGCGGCCGAAGTCCTCGTCCTTGCCGGTGCGGGCGAAGCCGTTGAAGCGCTCGACGGTCGCGGCCAGCTCGTCGGCGGGCACGCCGAGGCGGGTGGCCAACTCCTCGAGGGTGTCGGCCTTGACGATGTTGTCGTTCTCCATCCAGCGCGAGGGGAACTTCAGGCCGGGCTGTAGGCCGGCGAAGATGTAGCGGTCGCGGTAGCGCTGGTCGAACACCAGCCACGCCGGAATGTTCTCGCCCGGGCCCTCGCCCTGGCCGTAGGTGCCGCCGTACATGGTGTGCACGGCCTCCACGTAGGGCGCCGATTCGTTGCCGAAGCGCTTGCCGCGCGCGTTCACCATGATGCAGCCGGGCAGATTGCGCTCGGCCAGGGCGAACCACGGCTTGCCGCCCTTGAACACCGTCGGACCCCACCAGGCGTCCTCCATGAAGCCCACGTCGGCGCCCACGTCCATGCCCGCCTGGATGCCGTCGCCGGTGTTGGCGGCCGCGCCGGTGGTCCACTCGGTGGTGATCGGCGCGCGCTGGTACTTCTCCCGCATCTGCGCGTTGTGCTCGAACCCGCCGCTGCCGAGCACCACGCCGTAGCGGGCGCTGAAGACCGTCGGCTCGCCCTGGTACAGCGCCTCCACGCCGGTGACGCGGCCGTCGGTGACGACCAGCTTGGTCATCGGCGTGTCAAGCAGCAGCGGCACGTTCGCGTCGAGCAGGCCCTTGCGCATGGCGGCGATGATCGCCCGGCCCATGCCGACGATCTCCTTGCCGGTGAACTTGGCCAGGTAGGTGCGCGCGCCGACGCGCATGGCCCGCATCATGCCCTTGGGGTGGCGGCGGATCAGGTTCAGCCGCACGTAGTCGGCCTGCATGACGACGACATTGAGCGGCGCCTTGGCGTACGGCGGCTCCAGCTTGTCCTTCTCCGGGCCGAGCACCTTGAGGTTGAACGGCTTGGGTTCGCAGGAGCGGCCCTCGCCGAGACCACCGGGGGCCTCCGGGTAGTAGTCGGAGTAGCCGGGCACCCACTTCATCTTCAGCGGGGTGTGGTCGAGGACGAAGTCGAAGGCCTCGGCGCCGCGGTCGATGTAGGTGTCGATCCGGTCCGCGGGCACCACGTCGCCGATGATGCTGTGCAGGTAGGTGCGGGCCTGCTCGCGGTCGTCGGGACGACCGGAGGCCAGCAGCGCCTTGTTGCCCGGGATCCAGACCCCGCCGCCGGATCGGGCCGTCGATCCGCCGTAGTGCGCTGCCTTCTCGAGGACGACGACCCGCAGTCCGTGATGGGCGGCGGTCAGGGCGGCGGTCATGCCTGCGGCGCCGCTGCCGACGACCACCACGTCGTAGCTGTGTGGGTCAAGAACCGGATCAGTCATGTAGAACACGTTATAGAATGGACGCGCCGTTGGTCTATGTTGAGAGGCAGAAGAGTTGTCCGGCGTCTCATCGGCCGGGAAAACCTGTTTCAGTTCGGAGTGGAGTGCATGGGCCTGGACGCTGTGAATCCCCCTGACGTCACCGCCGCTGATGGCGCGGCCGACCTCACCGCGGACGTCGTCGTCATCGGCTTCGGCGCCGCGGGCGCGTGCGCCGCGCTGGAAGCGGCCGAGACCGGAGCCGACGTGCTCGTCCTGGAACGGTTCAGCGGCGGCGGCACCTCGGCGCTGTCCGGCGGCATCATCTACGCGGGCGGCGGCACCACCGTGCAGCGCGCGGCCGGCGTGCGCGACACCCCCGAACAGATGCTGGCCTACCTGCGCAGAGAGGTCGGCGACGCGGTCTCGCCGCAGACACTGCACCGTTTCGTCGAGCAGAGCCCGGACATGATCGACTGGCTGTCCGGCCACGGCGTTCCCTTCGACGCCTCGCTGTGCCCGTACAAGACCTCCTACCCGAACGACAAGTACTACCTGTACTACAGCGGCAGCGAAGTCTCCGGTTACGGCCGCGAGGTCGCCGAGCCCGCCCAGCGCGGCCATCGCGTCAAGGGGCGTGGCACCTCGGGCAAGAAGATGACCGACCCGCTCATCGCCTCCGCCCTGCGCCACGGCGTGCGGGTGGAGACCCTCACCGCCGCCACCCGGCTGCTCACCGACGCCGAGGGCAGGGTGACCGGCGTCGAGTGCCGCACCCTGCGCGCGGCCCCCGCCCGGGTGCGCGCCCGCTACCGCAGGCTGGCCTCGATCGCGAACAAGCCGGGCATCTACTACCCGCCGCTGCGCAAGCGCCTCATGCGACAGCTCGCCGCCATGGACGAGCGCTACGGCCGGATCATCCGGGTGCGCGCCGAGCGCGGCGTGGTGGTCAGCTCGGGCGGCTTCATCTCCAACCGCGACCTGGTGCGCCAGTACGGGCCGCAGTACCGGCACGGCCTCGAGCTCGGCAGCATGGGCGACGACGGCAGCGGCATCCTCATGTCGCGGGAGGTCGGCGCCGCCACCGACCGGATGGGCAACATCTCCGCCTGGCGTTTCATCCTGCCGCCCAGCTGCTTCACCGGCGCGCTGCTGGTCGACGCCGCGGGCCGCCGCGTGATCGACGAGACCCGCTACGGCGCGGCCGTCGGGCACAAGCTGGTCAACGAGCACGACGGCCAGGGCTGGGTGCTCGCCGACGCCGAGCGCATGCGCACCGCCGTCCGGCTGATCAACCGTGAGGCGACCTGGTTCCAGCGCGCCCAGTTCGAGGTCATGCGCCGCAACGCCACGCGCGGGGCGACGCTGGAGGAGGCGGCGCGCGCCGCGGGCATCGACCCGGCCGGGCTGCGCGCCACCGTCGAGGAACACAACGCGGCGATCGCCGCCGGCGCGCCCGACCCGGTGGGCAAGCCGGCCGAATTCACCGAATCGGTCCGCGGCGGGCCGTACTGGCTGTTGGATGTAGGTATCAAGCCGAGTCTGACCAATCCCTGCCCGATGCTCACCCTCGGCGGCGTGGTCGTCGACGAGACCACCGGCGCGGTGAGATCCACGGCGGGAGAGATCATTCCCGGCCTGTTCGCGGCGGGCCGCACGGCCGTCGGGATCTGCTCGGACTCCTACGTCAGCGGTCTGTCGCTCGCCGACTGCGTGTTCTCCGGCAGGCGCGCCGGAGCCCATGCCGCGCGCGTGCCCGCACGGGCCGTGCCCGAACCTGCCACAGCGGAAGGAAATTGACGTGCTGTCCGACGCGGTACGAATCGAACTCGCCGACGAACTGGCGAAAGCCGAAGCGGAGCGGATCGCCATCGACCCGCTCGTGGCCCGCCATCCCGACATCGACGTGGTCGACGCCTATGAGATCCAGCTCGTCAACATCCGCCGCAGGCTGGACGCGGGCGCGAAGGTGGTCGGCCACAAGGTCGGGCTGTCCTCGCTGGCCATGCAGCAGATGATGGGCGTGGACGAGCCCGACTACGGCCACCTGCTCGCCGAGATGGAGGTCTTCGAGGACACTCCGGTCCCGGCGGGCAACTACCTGTTCCCCCGGGTGGAGGTCGAGGTCGGTTTCGTGCTCGGCGCCGACCTGCCCGGCGAGGACTGCACCGAGGCCGACGTGCTGGCCGCCACCGTCGCCTACGCCCCGGCCATCGAGCTGATCGACTCCAGGATCAAGGACTGGAAGATCGGCCTGTGCGACACCATCGCCGACAACGCCTCCTCGGCCGGCTTCGTGCTCGGCCGGGAGCGCGTCGCCCCCGCCGACATCGACATCAAGGCCATCGACGCGGTGCTCACCCGCAACGGCGAGGTCGTCGCCGAGGGCCGCAGCGACGCGGTGCTCGGCGACCCGGTGATCGCGGTGGCCTGGCTGGCGCGCAAGGTCGCCTCCTTCGGCGTGCGGTTGAAGAAGGGCGACATCGTGCTGCCCGGCTCCTGCACCCGCGCCATCGACGCCCGCCCCGGCGACGACTTCCTGGCCGAATTCGCCGGACTCGGTTCCGTCCGTCTGAAATTCGACTAGGCCTGAAATTCGACCAGGCCTGGGGTTCGACCAGGCCTGGAGTTCGGCCAGGAAGCCCGGCCCACCCAGCATCGGCACCACCAGCTCTGCACAACCCGAGGAGGACGCTGTGTCATCGAAAGGCACCGTCACCGCCGCCATCGTCGGCTCCGGCAACATCAGTACCGACCTGCTCTACAAACTGCTGCGCTCGGAGGCCATCGAGCCGCGCTGGATGATCGGCATCGATCCCGACAGCGAGGGCCTGAAGCGGGCGCGCGGGCTCGGCCTCGAGACCTCGCACGAGGGCGTGGACTGGCTGCTCGCGCAGTCCGAACTGCCCGACGTGATCTTCGAGGCCACCTCTGCCTACGTCCACCGCGCCGCCGCGCCCCGCTACGCCGAGGCGGGCATCCGCGCCGTCGATCTCACCCCGGCCGCCGTGGGTCCCGCGGTGGTGCCGCCGGTCAATCTCGACGCCAATCTCGACGCCCCCAACGTCAACATGATCACCTGCGGCGGTCAGGCCACCATCCCGATCGTGGCCGCCGTCTCGCGCGTGGTCCCGGTGCCCTACGCCGAGATCGTCGCCTCGGTGTCCTCGGTCTCGGCCGGTCCGGGCACCCGCGCCAACATCGACGAGTTCACCAAGACCACCAGCCGGGGCGTGGAGACCATCGGCGGCGCCCAGCGCGGCAAGGCGATCATCATCCTCAATCCGGCCGAGCCGCCGATGATCATGCGCGACACCATCTTCTGCGCCATCCCCGACGACGCCGACACCGACGCCATCGCCGACTCCATCCACCGGATGGTCGCCGACATCCAGCAGTACGTGCCCGGCTACCGGCTGCTCAACGAGCCGCAGTTCGACGAGCCCTCGGTGGTCTCCGGCGGGCACGCCAAGGTGTCGGTCTTCGTCGAGGTCGAGGGCGCGGGCGACTTCCTGCCGCCGTACGCGGGCAACCTCGACATCATGACCGCCGCGGCCACCAAGGTCGGCGAGGTCATCGCCCAGCAGATCACCGTGGCCCGGGTCTAAGGAGCACATCATGACCAATTCGGTACCGTCCCCCTACTCGGCGGAACTCGACATCCGCGTCACCGACACCTCGCTGCGCGACGGCTCGCACCACAAGCGCCACCAGTTCACCGCCACCGAGGTGCGCGACATCGTCGCCGCCCTCGACGGCGCGGGCGTGCCGGTCATCGAGGTCACCCACGGCGACGGCCTCGGCGGCTCCTCGTTCAACTACGGCTTCTCCAAGACGCCCGAACAGGAGCTGGTGAAGATCGCCGCCGAGACGGCGAAGCGGGCCAAGATCGCGGTGCTCATGCTCCCCGGCGTCGGCGTCAAGGAAGACATCAAGATCTCCCAGGACAACGGCGCCTCCATCTGCCGCATCGCCACCCACTGCACCGAGGCCGACGTCTCCATCCAGCACTTCGGCCTGGCCCGCGAACTCGGCCTGGAGACCGTCGGCTTCCTGATGATGTCGCACACCCAGCCGCCGGAGGTGCTGGCGAAGCAGGCCCGGATCATGGCCGACGCGGGCTGCCAGTGCGTCTACATCGTCGACTCGGCGGGCGCGCTGGTGCTCGAGCAGGTCTCCGACCGGGTGGCCGCCGTGGTCGCCGAACTCGGCGACGACGCGCAGGTCGGCTTCCACGGGCACGAGAACCTCGACCTGGCCGTGGCCAACTCCGTCTACGCCATCCGCGCGGGCGCCAAGCAGATCGACGGCAGCGCGCGGCGGTTCGGCGCGGGTGCGGGCAACACCCCCGTCGAGGCCCTGGTCGGCGTGTGCGACAAGCTCGGCATCAAGACCGGCATCGACTTCTTCGCCATCGCCGACGCCGCCGAGGACGTGGTCCGCCCCGCCATGCCGCAGGAATGCCTGCTCGACCGGCAGGCGCTGATGATGGGCTACGCGGGCGTCTACTCCAGCTTCCTCAAGCACGCCGCGCGGCCGGCCGCGCGCTACGGCGTCTCGGCCGCGGAGATGCTGGTGCGCGCCGGGCAGCGCAAGCTCGTCGGCGGGCAGGAGGACCAGCTCATCGACATCGCGCTGGAGTTGCTGCGGGAGAAGCAGACCGCGGGCGTGTCCTAGCCTCTGTCCCGGCCACCTCGCCCGGTTCGTCGGACGGCCCGGCTCGGTCGTGCTCGGTCGGGTCGCGGGTGGACACGGGCCCCGCGACCGCGTCGGGTGGCGTTCGGCGAGGGCGGCCCTCGACCGGCGACAGGATAGCGCCGGAGAGGAGGGATCGGCGATACTCGATGGTGGCGACGGCCGCGTCCGTCGCCGGATCGACGACGCCCCGACCGGGGCGCACGAGGGCGGAGGGGAGCGGGGGACGCATGGCCTACGAGCACAAGGACGGGGAAGGGCACGAATCCGGGGGCGGGGCCTACGAATTCCCGCCGCTGGAGAAGCTCGGCAAGGACGCGCAGTACCGCGCCGCGGGGGAACCAGGGCCCACGTACGGCGGTCCGGCGACGCCACCCGCGGGCTACGGCCCGGCTCCCGTGCCCCCACCCGGTGCGCCCTCCGGTTACGGCTCCGCCCCAGCGCCCCAGCCTGGCTGGGGCCCCGGCGGCGCACAGCAGCCCCCGCCCGCGCCGGGAGCGCCCGCACCGGGAGCACCCGGACAGCTGCCGCCCGGTTCCCCGCCGATCCGGCCGCCGTTCGGGGATCACAGGAACCGCGCGCCGCTGTACGGCGCGGGCAACCGGTACCCGATGAAGGACGCGCCGGGCCCCCTCGGCAAGATCGGCGTCTTAACGCCGCTCGTCGGCGTCGTCGTGGCGTTTGTAGTGGGGGGGCCCCAGTACCACCCCGGCGGGGGGTTGGGGGGGGCCCCCCACCCCCCCCCGCCGCCCCCCCCCCCCCCC
>NZ_JARWRU010000750.1 GCF_029867845.1 Nocardia farcinica
GGGGGGGGCCCGGCGCCCCCGCCCCCCCCCCCCCCCCCCCCCCCCCCCCCCCCCCCGGGCGGGGACCCGGTTGGTCGGTCAGGAGACGACCGGGAGGTACACCTTGCCGCCCGCCTGGGCGAACTCGGTGGACTTCTCGGCCATGCCCGCCTCGATGGCGGCGACATCGGTGAGGTTGTTGGCCTCGGCGTACTCGCGGACGTCGGCGGAGATGCGCATCGAGCAGAACTTCGGGCCGCACATGGAGCAGAAGTGGGCGGTCTTGGCGGGCTCGGCGGGCATGGTCTCGTCGTGGTACTCGCGGGCGGTGTCGGGGTCGAGCGAGAGGGCGAACTGGTCGCGCCAGCGGAATTCGAAGCGCGCCTTGGACAGTGCGTCGTCACGCTGCTGGGCGTGCGGGTGGCCCTTGGCGAGATCGGCGGCGTGGGCGGCGATCTTGTAGGTGATGACGCCGGTCTTCACGTCGTCGCGGTTCGGCAGGCCCAGATGCTCCTTGGGGGTGACGTAGCAGAGCATGGCGGTGCCTGCCTGGGCGATGATCGAGGCGCCGATGGCCGAGGTGATGTGGTCGTAGCCGGGCGCGATGTCGGTGGCCAGCGGGCCGAGGGTGTAGAAGGGCGCCTCCTCGCAGAGTTCTTCCTCCAGGCGCACGTTCTCCACGATCTTGTGCATGGGCACGTGGCCGGGGCCCTCGATCATCACCTGCACGCCATGGGATTTCGCGATCTTCGTCAGCTCGCCGAGGGTGCGCAGTTCGGCGAACTGGGCCTCGTCGTTGGCGTCGGCGATGGAGCCGGGGCGCAGGCCGTCGCCGAGGGAGAAGGTGACGTCGTAGCGGGCCAGGATCTCGCAGAGTTCCTCGAAGTGCGTGTACAGGAACGACTCCCGGTGATGGGCCAGGCACCAGGCGGCCATGATGGAGCCGCCGCGCGAGACGATGCCGGTGACGCGTCCGGCGGTGAGCGGCACGTAGCGCAGCAGCACGCCGGCGTGCACGGTCATGTAGTCCACACCCTGCTCGGCCTGCTCGATCACGGTGTCGCGGTAGATCTCCCAGGTGAGCGCGGCCGGATCACCGTTCACCTTCTCCAGCGCCTGGTAGATCGGCACGGTGCCGACCGGGACCGGGGAGTTGCGCAGAATCCACTCGCGGGTCTCGTGGATGTTCCTGCCGGTGGACAGGTCCATGATGGTGTCGGCGCCCCAGCGGGTGGCCCACACCATCTTCTCCACCTCCTCGGCGATCGAGGACGAGACCGCCGAGTTGCCGATATTGGCGTTGATCTTCACCAGGAACTTCTTGCCGATGATGGTCGGCTCGAGTTCGGGATGGTTGTGGTTGGCGGGGATCACCGCGCGGCCCGCGGCGACCTCGCTGCGCACGAGTTCGGGATCGACGCCCTCGCGGGCGGCGACGAAGCGCATCTCGTCGGTGACGATGCCCGCGCGCGCCCAGGCCAGCTGGGTGCGCGGACCCGCAACGGCGGGATTGCGCCAGCCCTCGCGCAGCTTCGGCAGGCCCGCTTCCAGATCGATGACGGCGGAGTCGTCGGTGTACGGGCCCGAGGTGTCGTAGACGTCGAAGGTCTCGCCGTTGGTCAACTCGATGCGCCGCACCGGGATGCGGAGGTCGTCGACCTCCAGGTAGTGCTTGACGCTGCCTTCGATCGGCCCGGTGGTTACGGTGTCGACGGGCGCGTTCGCGCGATCGGCCGATGCCATGATGTTCCTCCCTACGCCGGCATTACCCGGTCAGGTTCATACGGTCGACGGCCCTGACCGCCCGGAAGTGGGCTAGCCGTCCTCTCAGCCCGCTGGTGCGAGCCCCCGTTGGTCATTCAGTTGTGTGGTCATTCAGTTGTGGTTCGGGACCGCCCGGAGAACGGGCGTTTCCACTCGGAAGGAACACTCGAGCCGGATGATCAGCCGTTATAGGCGTCCTGCATGGCCTTCAGGTCGATCTTCTTCATGCCGAGCATGGCCTTGGTGGCGCGGTCGACGGCAGCCGGGTCGCCGGTCATGAGGGCGTCGGCGGCGGCGGGCCAGATCTGCCAGTGCACGCCGTAACGGTCGGCGAGCCAGCCGCACTCGATCTCCTTGCCGCCGTCGAGCAGTGCCTCCCACAGCCGGTCGACCTCGGCCTGGTCCTCGCAGTTGACCAGCAGGGACATGGCGTGGGTGTAGTGGAACTCGCCGCCGCCGTTGATGGCGGTGAAGCGCTGGCCGGCGAGTTCGAAGTCGACCGTCATGACCGCGCCCGGCGTGCCCATGCCGGACTCGGTGAAGCGGGTGACGTCGGTGATGCGGGAGTCGGGCAGCAGCGAACAGTAGAAGTTCGCGGCCTCCTCGGCGTCGCCGTCGTACCAGAGGTTGGTGACGATCTTCTGCATGGCGGGTTCTCCTCTGCGCTGTTCGGGTGGCTCGTTCGGGGTGGCTCATTCGGGTGGCTCGTTCGGGTTGTCTGCCGGGGCCGGGCGGGCGCTCGGACCCTCCGATGGGTAGACGTCGCCCGGCCCCGGAATTCATCGGCCACTACAGTCGGATGTCGTGACCCGCGACGACGCCGACGCGGGGCCAGGGTGCCCTGCGACAGACCAGAGCCGTCGAGCGTTTCTCGACGCCGCCACGGAAGTTCTTTCCGAGCAGGGGTTCTCGCGGACCACCCGAGAGCAGAT
>NZ_JARWRU010000751.1 GCF_029867845.1 Nocardia farcinica
TGCTGAACCTGCTCGGCGGCGCGGCGCTGTCGGTGGCCTCCGGTGACGGCGACGCGCAGCTCGGCCACGGTGACGATCTGGAGAGCGGCGCCACCCTGCGCGGTGTGCGCAGGCTGGCCGCTCAGGCCGCGGCTCGGCCGGAGATCGCTGCGCTGCTCGCCGATCGTTCGCCCGGGCTGCCGGAGCGAGTCCGCGAGCAGGCCCCGGATTTCTGGGCCCAGGTGCAGAAGGCGCTGGAGCGCTTCGGCCACCGCGGCCCGGCCGAGGCCGAGTTCGACGCCGAGTCCTTCGCCGACGATGTGCACGGCTTCCTGGTCACCGTCGGCCGCGCGGCCGCCGCGAGTGACGGCAAGGTCGACGCCGAGCCGGAAACCGGTGCCGGTACCGGTACCAGTGTCAAGGGATTCGCGAAGAAGATGGCCGCACGCCTGCTCGGTCTGCGCGAACACAATCGCGATCGCACCGTTCGCCTGACCTGGATCATGCGCAGGCTGGTGCTCGAACACGGGCGCCGCCTGGTGGGGCAGGGACGCATCGACCGTCCCGACGACCTGTTCCATCTCACCCTGGCCGAACTCCTCGAGCCGCCCGCGGACGCCGGGGAGACCATCGCCCGCAGGCGCGCCGAGCGCACCCGCCTGGCCGGGCTGCACATGCCACCGATCTTCGCCACCTCCTGGAAGGCCGCCGACGTGCTCGGCATCCTCCAGCCCGGTGAGTCGTTGCAGGGCATCGGCATCTGCGGCGGCAAGGTCGTGGGACGGGCCCGGCTGGTCGAACCCGACACCATCGAGGATCTCGAGCCGGACGAGATCATGATCGCCCACGTCACCGATATCGGCTACACCGCGCTGTTCGCCCATGTGGCGGCCGTGGTCACCGACATCGGCGGCGTCATGTCGCACGCCGCGGTGGTGGCGCGCGAGTACGGCGTGCCCTGTGTGGTGGACACCCAGGTGGCCACCTCGCGGGTGCGGACCGGCGCGCTGATCGAGGTCGACGGCAAGGCGGGCACGGTCACCGTGCTCGAACCGGCCCCGGCCGCCGCGGTCGCGTCGAGTTCGGGCGCGGACAACCGATGACGGACACGACGACGCGACAGCGCCGCTATCGCGCCGTCGTCTTCGACTGGGCGGGCGTGCTGACCGAGCCGCCGCTGACCGGATTGATCCGGTACAACGCGGAACTCGGTCTGCCCGAGGGTGTGCTGCCCGCCTTCGTCCGGGGCGATGAGGAGTTCGCGAAGGTCGAGCGCGGCGAGACCACGATCAAGGAGTTCCTGAAGGGCGTGTGCGTGCGCGTCGAGCGGACGCACGGCGTGCGTGTCGACATCCGCGCGCTCGCCGCCGCCATGTCGGCCTCGCGCGGGCTGCGCCCGGACATGCTGGCGCTGGTCGAGGAGCTCGGCGCAGGCTACGAGCTGGCCGTGCTGACCAACAATGTGGCCGAGAACGCCGCGCACCTGGCGCGGACGCTGCCGCTGGAGCGTTTCCGCATGGTGCTCAACTCCGCCGAACTCGGCCTGCGCAAGCCCGATCCGGCGGTCTACCGGGAGCTGCTGCGCAGGCTGGAGCGCGACGCCGCCGAGGTGGTCTACATCGACGACTTCGAGGAGAACCTGCCGCCCGCGCGGGATCTCGGCATCACCGCGATCCACTACCGCGATACCGAGGCGCTGCGGGAAACCCTGCGCGGTCTCGGCATCGGGTGATGGCCTCGCTACTCCATCATGTCGCGGACCTTGGTGTCCTCGCGTCCGGCGAGCAGGGCGGCGTGCGCGTTGTCCATGTGCCTGCGCCAGTGCGCGGCCGCCTCGACCCCGTCGCCCGCCGCGAGCAGTTCGATCAGCCTGCGGTAGGAGCGCAGCAGCCGGTTGTACTGCGGCTTGGGCACGAATTCCTCGCGCAGGGCCAGCGCGGTCTGCCGCTCGGCGATCTCGTGCAGCATGCCCGCGATCATCGTCAGGGTGGCGTTGCCGGACAGCTCCACCAGGCGCAGGTGCAGGCGCGCGGTGGCCTGCGCCAGCGTGCCCTCCTCGTAGGCCGCCGGGATCTCCTCCTCGACCACCGTGCGCAGGGTGTCCAGCGCCTCGGGATCGGCGGCCTTGGCCAGCATCTCGACCGCGGCGGGCTCGATCGCCGCCCGGGCGGCGAGCACGTCGGCCACCGGCGCGCCCCACAGTTCCAGCAGCAACGCGGCGGGCCTGGCGACGATCTCGGGACCGGGCACGCGTACCCTGGCGCCGGTGCGGGAGCCGCGGCGCACCTCAACCAGCCGTTCGGACTCGAGCACCCGGACCGCCTCGCGCAGGGTCGGCCTGCTGACCTGGAAGTGGGTCATCAGTTCCGCCTCGTGCGGGAGGAAGTCGCCGTCCTTCAACTGACCGTCGACGATCATCCTGCGCAGCGTGCGCGCGACGAGTTCGGCGGTCTTGGGGGAGCGCACCGCGCCGGAGGACGCTCGCGGCATGGACATCGGCGCCAGCCGTGCGGGCCTGCTCAAGGGAACCTCCTATGGTGTGTGCTCGGTCGGCGACCCGCCTCGGAGCGGTACGGGGTGAGATCTACGTACAAGTCGAACCGAGTAACCCAGGTGAAGCCGTCTCCAGCTTAGGCCCTCCGAGACACATATAACTGGGTTATATATCTCTGATACCACCGGTCGCAAGCCGGGAGGCCCTGGCGGGAGGCCTCCGAGCAGGGAAAAGGTGGTTCGGGGGTTGTGTCGCGAAAGTGAAGTATGCATTTCCGGCCACCGCCTCTACGTGAACCTAGTAAACTATGTCATCTAACTTCGGTGGTTGTTCCGGCAACGATTCCGCGGGACCGACGGCCACCGACCGGGCGAGCGGACGGTGTGCGGTGGTTGGTGCGAGAACGGGCGACGCGGGAACGGGCGCGCGAACCGAAGGCGTGATCGGATGACGGGAATCTCCGAAGCGCTCGATCGCCTGTGGACCGCGGCGCAGGACGCGCCGATGGTGCAGTTCGAGGGGGAGTGGGTCTTCTGGGGTCGGGTCAAGGTCCTCGCGGAGAAGGTGGACGCCGCGCTGGCCGAGGCGGGGTGTGGTGAGCGCGGGCGCACAGCGGTGGTGCTGGGCAACCGCCCCGAATCGGTGGCCGCGCTGCTCGCCCTGCTGCGGGGCGGGCGGGCGCTGGTCACGCTGAATCCGCTCCAGCCGTCGGCGCGGATGCTGGCCGATCTGGAGGCCACGGGCGCGGGGTATGTGCTCGCCACCCCCGACTACTGGGCCGACGAGAAGTTCGTCGCGGCGGTGCGGCGGCTGGACGCCCACGGGTGGGAGATCGACCTCGACGCGGGTCTGACACAGCGGCAGCGCGGCGACGGGTCGGCATCGCCCGCGGCGGCGGGCGTGGCCGTCGAACTGCCCACCTCGGGAACCACGGGCCCGCCCAAGCGCATTCCGCTCTCGCGGCGCCAGCTCGAGGCGTCCCTGGCGGCGGCGTTGCAGCACACCGCCTCCGCGCGGGCGGATCCGCCGCCGGCATTGACGGGACGGGTAGCGCTGGTGACACTGCCCATCGTGCACATCGGCGGTCTGTGGTCCCTGCTGCAGGCACTTGTGCAGGCCCGACCGCTGGTGTTGTTGCGGCGCTTCACCGTCGACGGCTGGCGGCGCGCGGTGCGCGAACATCGTCCCGCCATCGCCGGCCTGCCGGGCGCGGCGATCCGGTCGGTGCTCGACGCCGACGTGCCCGCGGCGGAGCTGTCGAGCCTGCGGGCGGTCAACGCGGGCACCAGCCCGATCGATCCGGCGCTGGTCGACGCCTTCCACGAGAGATACGGCATCCCGATCCTGATCGTCTACGGGGCCACCGAGTTCTCCGGTGCGGTCGCGGGCTGGTCGCTCGAAGACTTCCGTGAGCACTGGACCGAGCGCCGTGGCAGTGTGGGCCGGGCATTCCCCGGGGTGCGCCTGGACGTGGTGGACGAACACGGCGGCTCCGTTCCGGCGGGCGTCACCGGGCGGCAGCGCGTCCCCCCCCCCCAGGCAGGCCGCCACGGCGACGGCGGGGTGGGGACCCCCCGGCGATCTGCGG
>NZ_JARWRU010000752.1 GCF_029867845.1 Nocardia farcinica
CCGGGGACTTCCTCGTCTACGACCGGGTGGCGGCGGTCAGGTGCGATCGGCCGCCGCGAGCTCCTCGGCGAGCAACTCGGCGAAGGTGTAGGTGCCGGTCGGCTGGTCGTCCTGGCCGAGCAGGTACAGGCGCTTGACCGACACCAGGATGGCCTCGGCGATCACGTCGCGCATCCGCGGATTGGTGAGCACCGAAGCGTCGTATTCGTTGGTGAGGTATCCGACGTCGACCTGCACGGTCGGCATCTTTGTCAGGCGCAACAGATCCCAGGTGCGCGCGTGGGTCCGGCAGTCCTGCAGCGAGGTCCGCGCGACCACCTCACGCTGGATGAAACCGGCAAGCACCTGCCCGATCATCGAGACCGAGCCGTGCGAGTTGCCGAAGTGGAAGCTGGCCACGCCGTTGGCCGCCGGGCTGGCGTTGGTGGCGCAGCGCAGCGAGATCATCAGGTCGGCGTCGAAGGCGTTGGAGGTCTCGGCCCGTTCGGCATCGGTGGGATTGGCGCCCCACGGCCGGGACAGGAAGGTCTCCATACCGGTGGCCGCCATCCGGCCCTCCAACCTGCTGGCCAGATCCCAGAGGATCTCCGACTCGTAGATGTCGCCGAACTCCGAAGGCACGGCGAATCCTTTGTCCGGCCCGCCGAGACCGGGATCGATCACGATGCGTTTGCCGGTCAGCTGCGGACCGGCACGGTGCACCACCTCTTCCTCGGCGATCCGGTGCGGATTGCCGCCGGTGACCCGCGCGCCCAGCAGATCCAGCGAGCGCAGCGTGTCCGGGCCGCAGATTCCGTCGGCGGCAAGGCCGATCTCCCGCTGGAAGGCGGTGAGCGCCTCATGGGTCTGCGGTCCGAAGTAGCCGTCGATGCGGTGCACGTAGAAACCGAGATCCTGCAACCGGCGCTGCAGGGTGGCCACGTCGTCGCCGTAGAGCGGCGCCGACAACTGGTAGATGAGCGTCCGCGCGCCCAGGCGGTAGGAGGCCTCCTTGAGCGCCCGATACGTGGCCGGACCCACGACGCCGTCGACCAGCAGCCCGCGGTGCTGCTGGAAGGCACGCACCGCCGAGTCGAGGTGGTGGTCGAAGACGGCCGCGGTGTCCTTCCAGTACTCCGGCGAGTCCGACGCCGGAGTGACCGTGGAGTTCTGCGAGCCCCCGGAGGGCGCGTGCAGGAAGCCGAGACTTGCCAGGGTGTTCCGAACCTCGGCTACCGCGGGTCCGGTATCCCCGTGACGAAGTCGGTGCATGCCTAAGAGCCCTTTCCTTCCGTCCCACCGGGATACCCACCCGTGTGAGGGCGCACACCGCTCACACGATGCGGAACACGGTCGATTGTCTCAGACCTGGCTCCGAATTCGGCAAAATACCCGGGTGCTGGCATCCTACGGCGCGTCGGGAACGGCCGCCTCGGCTGCTACCGGTATACGGTGTCCATCCCCGACGCTCGGCTCCGCGGGACGGTCAGAGGACGTCGCTCAGTTCACGCAGGAGAGCCGCCTTGCCCTTGGCGCCGACGATCTGCTTGACCGGCTTGCCGCCCTGGAACAGCATCATGGTGGGCAGGGACAGGACCTGGTAGTCGCGTGCGGTGCCAGGGTTGGCGTCCACGTCGAGCTTGGCGACGGTCAGCTTGTCGGCGTGCGCGCCCGCGATCTCCTCGAGTACCGGGGCGACCATCTTGCACGGTCCGCACCAGGTGGCCCAGAAGTCGACCAGCACCGGCTTCTCGCTCAGCAGCACCTCGTCTGCGAAGGTCGCGTCGGTGACGGTGACCGTCTTGCCGTTCTCGGCCATGGGAACTCCTCGTGTCTTTCTTCGGCGATCGAGATCGATCGGACGAGATCAGTTGGCGTGCACCGCGACCGGCTCACCGGGGGTGTCCTCGGCGGCGCCGGTGGAGCCGTGCTCGGCCAGCCAGCGTTCGGCGTCGATCGCGGCGCGGCAGCCGGTGCCCGCGGCGGTGATCGCCTGACGGTAGGTGTGATCGACCAGATCGCCGGCGGCGAACACGCCGGGGATGTCGGTGGCAGTGCCGGGGTGCCGCACCAGGACGTAGCCCTCGTCGTCGAGCGCGACCTGGCCGCGCACCAGCTCGCTGCGCGGGTCGTGGCCGATCGCGACGAACAGGCCGGTGGCGGCCAGCTCGGAGGTCTCGCCGGTGCGGGTGTCGCGCAGCACCAGAGAGGTCACCGAGGTGTCGCCCTTGACCTCGGCGACCTCGGCGTTCAGCACGAACTCGATCTTGTCGTTCGCCTTGGCGCGGTCGAGCATGATGCGCGAGGCGCGGAACTCCTCGCGCCGGTGCACGATGGTGACCTTGGAGGCGAACTTGGTGAGGAAGGTGGCTTCCTCCATCGCCGAGTCGCCGCCGCCGACGACCACGATCTCCTGGCCGCGGAAGAAGAAGCCGTCACAGGTGGCACAGGCGCTCACGCCGCGGCCGAGCAGCCGCTCCTCGCCGGGTACGCCGAGGTAGCGGGCGGCCGAACCCATCGCGAGGATGACGGCCTTGGCCAGGTAGGTGACATCGCCCACGGTGACCTTCTTCACCGGGCCGGTCAGGTCGAGGGCCTCGACATCCTCGGTGCGGATGTCGGCGCCGAAACGCTTGGCCTGCTCGCGCATCTCCTCCATGAGGTCGGGGCCCATGATGCCCTCGCGGAAGCCGGGGAAGTTCTCGACCTCGGTGGTGGTCATCAGCGCGCCGCCGAACTGGGTGCCCTCGAACACCAGCGGCCGCAGGTCGGCACGCGCCGCGTAGATGGCGGCGGTGTAGCCTGCCGGGCCGGAGCCGACGATGATCAGGTCGTGAACTGGCGTGCTCATGACACCCTTCCGAAGAGCTGGCGGGGAACGAGATGGTCAACAACAGCCTAAACGCTGTTGTTCCCGCCCAGATCGCCCGCGTTGCGCCGGTCACGCGGGCTCGGGAGGACCCGCGGGCGGCTCATCCGATGTCGGTGACGTCGAGCACCTGGGGGTCGTCGGCGCCGCAGCCAGGACCGACGACCAGCGCGGTGATCTTCGGCGGTTGCGGCCCGGCCAGCAGGATCAGCACGGCCTCTTCACCCCGGTAGGTGAAGTTCATCGAGCCGAGCACCGGGCGTTCCAGGCCGGCGGCGCGCACGCACGCCGCCAGCGCCGCGT
>NZ_JARWRU010000753.1 GCF_029867845.1 Nocardia farcinica
GGGGGGGGGGGGGCCCCCCCCGGCGCCCCCCCCCCCCGCGCCCGGTTCAGCGCACGGTGCGGAAGAACGCGCGGATGTCGCCGACCAGCAGGTCCGGGGCCTCCAGCGCGGCGAAGTGGCCGCCGCGGTCGAACTCGGTCCAGCGCACCAGCTCGAGCCTGCGTTCGGCGAGCGCCCGGATGGAGGTGTCGCCGGGGAAGACGGCCACCGCGGTGGGCACGGCGGCGGGTTCGAGGGCGGCGCCCCAGGCCGAGCCCTCGCCGTAGAGGCGGATGGAGGAGGCGAAGCAGCCGGTGAACCAGTACAGGCTGACCTCGGTGAGCAGCGCGTCCCGACCGATCGCGTCCTCGGGCAGGGTGATCGCCGGGTTCGTCCAGCGGTGATAGATGTCGGTCATCCAGGCCAGCAGCCCGGCGGGTGAGTCGTGCATGGCCACGGCCAGGGTGGTGGGGCGACCGGACTGCACGGCCGCGTACCCGAAGCGGGTGAAGCTCTCCTCGCCCACCAGCTTGCCCAGCTTCTCCTGATCGGCCTCGGTGTAGGCGGCGTCGTCGTCCGAGCCGTCCCAGGAGGGCATCAGGATCGGCCCGTTGACGTGGATGCCGAGAACGTGCTCGGCGGCGACACGGCCGAGTTCGGTGGCGACGAAGTAGCCCGCGTCGCCGCCGTGCGCGCCGTACCGCTCGTACTCGAGACGGTCCATGAGGGTGGCGATCACGCGGGTGTGGCGCTCGGTGCTGCCCGCGCCGTCCTCCGGCCCGACGCCGGAGAACGCGAAGCCGGGCAGCGAGGGCACGATCACGTGGAAGGCGTCGGCGGGATCGCCGCCGTGCGCCCTCGGGTCGGCGAGCGGGCCGATGACCCGCGCGAACTCGGCGAAGGTCGACGGCCAGCCGTGGCTGAGCACCAGCGGCGTGGCGTCGGGCTCCGGCGAGCGCACATGCAGGAAGTGCAGCGGCTGTCCGTCGATCTCGGTGCGGAACTGCGGGAACTCGTTGAGGCCTGATTCGACGGCGCGCCAGTCGAATCCGTCCCGCCAGTACTCGGCCAGCGCCCGCAGGTAGGACACCGGGGTGCCCTTCTCCCAGCCCGCGGCCGCTACCTCGGGCCACCGCGTATCGGCCAGTCGTCGGCGCAGATCGTCGACGCGATCCTGGGGGATGTCGATGTGGAAGGGGATGAACTCGTCTCGATCGGTCATGGTGGGCACGCTAGAAACACTTGTGGCCAGTTCTCGTCCGCAATTCGGCGCCGCACTCGGTTCGGGAAACGAGTCCGTCGCTCCGCGGGCACGGCGGCGGCGTGCCCACCGGCAGATCACGGCCGCCAGTCGAGAATCGGTGCCAGCGCACGGAATTGAGCCGAGGGTGGGGTCATCCGCATGACCGCGTCACGGGCGGCGACCACCGGGCGCGACGACAGCTGGCCGACGGCGCCGAGCCGGTCGGACCTGGCCGCGATCATCCTGGTGCGTGGGCGGCGCAGGCGGTCGTAGCGGGCGAGGCCGTCGGATCCGGTCTCGGCGGTCCCCGCCACACCGGATTCGGCCACGACCGCGGCGAGGACGACGGCGTCCTCCAGCGCCTGGCAGGCGCCCTGGCCGAGGTTGGGGCTCATGGCGTGCGCGGCGTCGCCGAGCAGGGCGATGCGGCCCGCGACGAAGCTCTTCAGGCCGGGCAGACGGTAGATGTCGTGGTGCAGGACCGCGGCCGGGTCGGCGGCGGCGAGCAATGCCGGGATGGGGTCGTGCCAGTCGCCGAACAGTTCGCGCACCTCGGCCAGTCCCGCGCTCGGGGCGCCCTCGGGCTTGTTCGCGCAGGCGAAGGCGTAGATGCGGCCGTCGGTGAGCGGCGCGAAGCCGAAACGCAGGCCGCGTCCCCAGCTCTCGCCGAACTCGGTGACCGGCCCGCTCGGCGCGACCACGACCCGCCAGGCGGTGTAGCCGGAGTAGACGGGGTGGACCGTGCCCGCGACGGCTCGGCGCACCACGCTGTTGATGCCGTCGGCGCCGACGATCAGATCGGCGCGGATCTCTCCGCCGGTGTGCCGCACGAGGCCGTCGGGGCGGGCCTCGGTGACGGTGACGCCGGTGCGGATCGCCCCGGCGGGCAGCGCCGAGCGCAGGATGTCGAGCAGATCCGCGCGATGCACCACGATGGGCAACCCGTAGCGCTGCGCCAGCGCGGGCAGGTCGAACTCCGACAGCCACCGGCCGCGACTGTCACGGATGCCCGCTGACCCGTGTTCGACGGCGCGGGAGCGCACCCGATCCCCGATCCCCAGCGCGTCGAGGGCGCGCAACGCGTTGGGCCACAACGAGAGTCCGGCGCCCGGGGCGGCGAGTTCGGGGGTGCGCTCGAGCACACGCACCGGCCGGCCGAGGCGGGTGAACGCGATGGCGGTCGCCAGTCCGCCGATGCCTGCGCCGACGACGATCACTTCGGGCATGTCGTTTCTCCAGTCCGTGAGGGCCACTGTACGGTCACCCCGCCCAGCTACTACTTCTGTAGTGAATCTACAACACCTGTAGTAATATCACTACTGGTGTAGTCTCACGTCGTGCCGACCACACGCGAACGACTTCTCGACGCCGCCATCGACGTGCTCGGCGCGGGCGGCTCCCGGGCGCTGACCCACCGGGCCGTGGACGAGGCCGCCAGGCTGCCGTCCGGCTCGGCCTCCAATCACTTCCGCACCCGCGACGCCCTGCTCGGCGGCATCGCCGAACGGCTGGAAGAACGTGACCGGCTCGACTGGGCGGCACTGAGCCGCGTGCCCACCCCCACCACGATCGACCAGCTGATCGACACCGTGGCCGCCTTCGTCCGGCATGCCGTCACCACCGACCGCGCCCGCACCCTGGCCCGCTATGCCCTGTTCCTCGACGCCCGCGCCGAGGGCCCGCGCCGCTCGGTGCTGCGTGGCAGGGAACGGCTGACCGCGTGGGCGGGCGAGCTGGTGCGCGAGGTCGGCGGCGACGAGTCGGCGGCCCCGGTGCTGGTCGACTATCTCGACGGGGTGACTCTGCGCGCCGTGGTGACCGCGACCGAGGCGTTCGAGCCGAGACCGGAGCTGGAGCGGATCGTCCGCGCGCTCGTCCTCTGAGGGTTCCGACGGTTGCGCCCGGCGGTGGCCGGAAGACTCAGAAGAAGGTGTGCACGAGGTCGACGACCACCGGGGCGGCGGCGCGGGCGTCGTCGACGACGGGGATCAGCCGCCACTTGTCGAAGGCCGTGCAGGGGTGCGAGAGACCGAACCGCAGAATCGAGCCGAGCGCCGGAGCCGCGGCGCCCTCGGGCAGACGGAGGAAGGTGTGCTGGTCGTTGAACGCGCTGACCCGCGCGCCGGCGATCCCCTGCGGGACCGGCAATCCCAGGTCGTAGGGGAAGTCGCGTTTGCCGCCGTCGAGCAGGACGAGGCCGGGTTCGGGCGCGGAGAGCACCCGCGCCCAGCCGTGCATGGCCGGCCGCAGCGGGTACGGCGATCGGGCGGGCGCCAGCGGGGAGATGCCCGCGTAGAAGCCGTCGTCGTGGACGAGATAGGCGCCGGAGCGCAGGACGACGGTGGTGGGTGCGCCGCGGGTTCCGGCCTCGTCGGCCAGCCCGGCGAGGTGCTCGACGACGAGGTCCTGGAAGGCGCTGCCGCCCGCGGTGACGATCGCGGGCCCGGGATAGGCGCCCGCCTCGGCGAGTTCGCGGTGCAGGCGGGCCAGATCGCCGAGATACCGGGTGACCGCCGTCAGGCTCCCCGGCTCCCGGTCACCGGCCAGCGCCGCCTCGTAACCGCCGACACCGGCCTGGCGCAGGTGGCAGGACCGTCGCACCGCGTCGGCGAGCCGGTGGGCGGCGGCCACCGAGCGCACGCCGGTGCGCCCGCCGGGGGCGCCGAGTTCCACCACCACGGCGACCTCGACCGGTTCCGGGGCCCGCGCCAGGCACTCGTCCATGAGGCGCACTCCGGCGGGATCGTCCACCCAGCAGTAGAACTCGAAATCGGGGTCGCGGGTGAGTTCCCCGGCCAGCCATGTCAGCGCCACCGGGTCGAGCAGGCTGTTGGCGAGCACGATCCGCCGCACACCGAACGCGCGGGCGAGCTGGACCTGCCAGCCGGTGGCCAGGGTGATCGCCCAGCACCCCGCCGCGAGCTGGTCGGCCCACAGCTGCGGCGCCATGGTGGTCTTCCCGTGCGGGGCCAGACGCACCCCGGCGCGGCTCGCCCACTCCCCCATCACCGTGGTGTTGTGGGCGAGGGCGGCACGGTCGAGGGTGAGCAGCGGAGTGGGGAAATCCGCGAGAGCCGGTGCGGTGGCGAGGAACTCACCGGCGGTGCGGCCCCACGCGGCGGGCGGCAGGCTCTTGTGTTCGGGGCCGAGCACACGATCGGCGAGCGCGCCGACGGCGGCGGTGTCGATCATCGTCCCTATCCCGAATTGCGCAGCGCGGTGGCCAGGCCGTTCATGGTCAGCAGGATGCCGCGTTTGACCAGCTCGCTGTCGTCGCCGGAGCGCAGCCTGCGCAGCAGCTCCACCTGCATCTGGTTGAGCGGCTCCAGGTAGGGGAACCGGTTGTGGATCGATTCGGCCAGCGACCGGTTGTCGGCGAGCAGGTGGTCGTTGCCGGTGATGGCGGCGTGCATGCGCAGGGTGCGGGCGTGCTCATCGGCGATCATGCCGAAGATCCGTTCGCGCAGCTCCACGTCGGCGACGAGTTCGGCGTAGCGGGCGGCGATGGCCAGATCGCTCTTGGCCATCACCTGCGCCAGGTTCGACAGCACGGTGGTGAAGAACGGCCAGCGCCGGTACAGATCGCTGAGCCGGGCCAGCCGTTTCCGGTCGTCGCCCACCCACTCCTCGAGCGCGCTGCCGGTGCCGTACCAGCCGGGCAGCATGACCCTGGCCTGGCTCCACGACATCACCCACGGAATGGCCCGCAGGTCGGCCACCGAGTTCGTGGGTTTGCGCGAGGCGGGACGGCTGCCGATGTTGAGGTCGCCGACCTCGGCGATGGGGGTGGACTGGCGGAAGTACTCCACGAAGCCGGGGGTCTCGTGCACCAGCCGCGCGTAGGCCGCCCGCGCTCTGGCGGCCAGCTCGTCCATCAGCGCGTAGGCGGGTTCGGCGTCCTCGCCGAGGCCCTCCACGTCGAGCAGGGTCGACTCGAGGGTGCCCGCGATCAGCGACTCCAGATTGCGGTGCGCGGTACCGGCTTCGGCGTACTTGGCGGCGATGACCTCGCCCTGCTCGGTGAGCCGGATCGCGCCGCGCACCGCGCCCGCGGGCTGGGCGAGAATGGCGTCGTAGCTGCGCCCGCCGCCGCGGCCGACGGTGCCGCCGCGGCCGTGGAACAACCGCAGCTTGATGCCCGTCGTGCGGGCGACCTCGACCAGATCCAGTTCGGCCCGGTAGAGCGCCCAGTTCGCGGCCAGGTAGCCGCCGTCCTTGTTGGAGTCGGAGTAGCCGAGCATGACCTCCTGGCGCATGCCGGCCGCCGCGACCAGTTCCCGGTAGACGGGCACCTCGAGGGCCGCCGACAGCGTGGCCGCGCCCGCCGCGAGGTCCTCGATGGTCTCGAACAGAGGCACGATGTCGACCGTGCCGCGCGGGCCGTGCTCGCCCGGTTCCAGCAGGCCGCCCTCCTTCAGCAGCAGCGCCGCCTCGAGCATGTCGCTGACCGAGGTGCACATGCTGATGACATAGTGCGGGATGGCGTCCGGGCCGAAGGTCCGCACCACGCCCGCCGCGGCGCGCAGGATGCCGACCTCCTTCTCGGCCAGCTCGCTCAGCCGGGCGCTCGGGCTGAGCAGCGGGCGGCGGGTGCGCAATTCGGCGGCCAGCAGTTCCACCCTGGCGTCCTCGTCGAGCGCGGTGTAATCCGGGTGCACGCCCGCCCAGGCCAGCAGTTCCGCGACCACCTGTTCGTGGACCTCGGAGTTCTGTCGCATGTCGAGGCCTTGCAGGTGGAAGCCGAAGGTCTCCACGGCATCGCGCAGCGCCGCCAGCCGGTCGTCGGCGAGCAGATCGTCGCGGGAGGCGCGCAACGAGGCGTCGATCGCGTCGAGATCGCCCAGGAACGCGGCCGGGCCGGGATAGGGCTCGGGGTCGGGGCCGGTGGCTGAATCCGGCAGGGCGGCGCCGAGCGCCCGTTCGGCGGTGGCCGACAGGCGGACCCGGATACGGTGCAGCGCACGGCGATACGGCTCGTCGCTGTGGGTGGCGGGGTCGGCATATCCGGCTTCCGCCAGCGCCGCGACCTCGGGCGACACCGACACCAGCCGGGCAGACTGCGACAGCGTCTTCTCCAGTTCGACCAGATCGCGCAGGTACCGGCCGAAGGCCACGCCCGCGGCCTGGCTCGCCGCGTGGCGCACCACCTCCGCGGTGACGTACGGGTTGCCGTCGCGGTCACCGCCGATCCACGAGCCGGGGCGCAGGATCGGGCGGGCGAGCAGGTCGGCTCGCGGCCAGCGCGAGCGCAGCGCGGCCCGCACCTCGGCGTTGATGGCGGGGATGACGTCGAGGAGAGTGAGCTCGTAGTAGCGCAGACCGACGGCGATCTCGTCCTGGATGCGCAGACGCGCCAGGCGGATCAGGGCCGTGCGCCACAGTTTCAGCACCTGCCTGCGGATGCCGAGTTCCACCTCGGCGCGTTCACGCGGGTCGCTCACCCACTGTCGCCTGCGCATCAGCTCGGTGATGCGCGCCTGCGCGTCGAAGACGGTGCGACGGCGCGTCTCGGTGGGGTGGGCGGTGATGACCGGGGCGACCAGCGCGTCGGAGAGCAGATCGGCGACGGTGTCGGCCGCGAGGCCGGCGGCGTCGAGTTTGCGGTAGGTGGCGGCCAGCGAGGAGTCCTGCGGCGGCGCGCCCGCGGCGACCTGCCCCGCACCGCGGCGGTCGCGCGGGGTGTGCTAGGGCAGATTTGGCAGGAGCACGAAGTAGGTGTAGGCGCGGATGGGCGGCCGGGGCCCCGCGATTTCGGCCGCCCGCC
>NZ_JARWRU010000754.1 GCF_029867845.1 Nocardia farcinica
CCTCCTCCCAACACCACCCCAACGCCCCCCACCCACACTTATTTCTTGATCTTCCAACTACCCACCCCCCGGCGGCGCCCCGCGCGCCCGCCCCCCCCCCCCCCCCCCCGCCGCCGGTCCCGTTGGCTCGACCGGTCAGGGGATCGGCCCGCTCGGGGGATCGGCTCGATCGAAGACGATGACCTGCCGCAGGGCGTGCCCGGCGGCAAGCTCGTCCATCGCGGCGTTGATGCCGTCGAGGCCGATGTGCGCGGAGACCAGCCGTTCGACCGGCAGCGCGCCCGCGCGCCATCGGCGCACGTACTCGGGGATGTCGCGGGAGGGCACCGCCGAGCCCAGGTAGCTGCCGACGATCGAGCGTCCCTGAGCGACGAGGGCCAGCGGCGAGATGCTCGCGCGGGCGTCCGGGGCGGGCAGGCCGACGGTGACCGTGACACCGCCCGGCGCGGTGGCCGCGACCGCGCTCTCGAAGGCCCGCACCGAGCCCACCGCCTCGATCACCACCTCGGCCTGTACGCCGCGCTCGGCCGCCTCGGCGGGCGTGCACGCCGTCTCCACGCCGAGTTCGGTTGCCAGCGCGAGCTTCTCGGGCACCGGGTCGACCGCGATCACCTCGCGCACGCCCTGCGACAGCGCCACCAGCACCGCCGCCATCCCCACGCCCCCGAGACCGACGACCATGACCCGGTCCCCCGGCCCCGGCTTCGCCGAGTTCAGCAGCGCGCCGCCGCCGGTGAGCACCGCGCAGCCGAGCACAGCGGCGACTTCCGGCGGCACGTCGTCGCCGACGGGGACCACCGACCGCCGGTCCACCACCGCGTGGGTGGCGAAGGCGGAGACCCCGAGATGATGGTGCACCGGCTCGCCGGCGCGCCGCAGCCGTCTGCCGCCGCCGAGCAGCACGCCCTCGTTGTTGGCGAGACTGCCTGGCACACAGGGCATCCTGCCCGCACTCGCGCAACCCGCGCAGTCACCGCAGCGCGGCAGGAAGGTCATCACGACCCGCTGCCCGACGGCGATGTCGCTGTCACCGCCGCCGACGGCCTCGACCCGCCCGGCGGCCTCGTGCCCGAGCAGCATCGGCACCGGCCGCACCCGGTTTCCGTCCACCACCGACAGGTCCGAATGGCAGATCCCGGCCGCCTCGATGCGCACCAGCAGCTCGCCGGGCCCCGGCTCGTCCAACTCCAGCTCGGACACGCTGATCGGCCGCGAATCCGCGTAGGGCGCCCGCGCGCCGATCCGTTCCAGCACCGCGCCACGAATCCTCATGCCCTGCACGGTACCGACTGTCACGCCGCGTCGACCCGGTTGCGGCGCAGGCCGAGGGCGGCCGCGCTCAGGCAGGCCACCGCCACGACGGTCACGAACCAGGGGAACACCTGCTCGACCCCCCAGGTGGTGGCCGCCCAGCCCGCCACCACCGTGGGCAGCGCCATGGCCGAGTAGGCCAGCAGGTAGAACGCCGACATGGTCTCCCCACGCACGTGCTCGGGGATGACCTCCGAGAGGTGGCGCAGCGAGCCGCCGAAACCGAGACCGAAGGTAGCGCCGAGCACGATGCCCGCGCCGAGCACCGCGATCCAGTGGTGGGTGGCCAGGGCCGGGATGGTCAGCAGCAGAGCCGCGGCCATGCCGGTGTCGCCGAGGATGGCCGCGCGGCGGGCCTGGATACCCGCGCCGAGCAACTGCGCGGCCGCGCCCGCCAGCGCGGTCGAGGCGACCACCGCACCGCCGAAGACGATGTTGTGGATGTCGGTCTGCCGGGCGGCCAGCGAGGGATACAGCGACAGCAGCACGCCAAGCACCGACCAGGCGGCCATGGCGCCGATGGCGGAGAACCAGAAGTCCGAGCGGATCGCCTGCGGCACGGATGGTTTGGCGATGCGGATCGCGCCGGGGGTGCGCGCGCCGTGCGGCCCGCGCAGGGCGAGCACCCCGGCGCCGATGGCCAGGCAGATCACGGTGATCACCACGTACGGCGTGCGCAGCGGGTGCGGGGTGTACTGGGCCAGCGTCGCGGTGCCGAGCACCGCCACGGCGATGCCGACGTTGAAGGCGACGCCGCTGAGCTTGCCCGAGCGCGCGCCGTGCTGCGGGCGCAGGTCGAGCAGGGCCGCGGCGCCCGCCACCACGGTCGCGCCGACGCCGAGCCCGTGCAGCGCCCTGGCCAGCAGCAGCATCGGCACCGACTCGGCGAGCAAGAACGCCGCCAGCCCGGCCACCAGGACGGCGAAGGCGCCGATCAGCACCGGCTTGCGGCCGACCACGTCGGAGATGCGTCCCGACACCAGCACCGCGATCAGCGCGGCCACGGCGTAGACGGCGAACACCAGCGTGGTGGTCAGCGGCGAGAGGTGCCACTGCTGTTCGTAGAGGCCGTACAACGGCGCGGGCGCGCCCGACACCCCGAGCGCAACGCCGGTGGCGAGCAGCACGAGTCCGTAGGCCCACCGCTGCACGGCGGGCCGTTCGTCGAGCGCCGTGTTCATCGCTGTCATCGAGGCTCCCGATCCGGTAGGTTTGATAATGATCAAACCCGACAGTACATCCAGTTCGATGATCGTCAAACCAGCGGGGAGTCAGACCATGACCGACGAGCACACCGGAGCCGCGCCTCCCGTCGCCGCCCTGCCCATCGTGCTGGGCGCCCTCCAGGACCCGGTGCGGCTGGAGATGGTGCGCAGGCTCAGCAACGCGGGCGAGGCGGTGCGCTGCGGCGCGCTCTACGACGCGATCAACAAATCGACCGCGACCCACCACTTCAAGATCCTGCACAAGGCGGGACTGGTGGAACGGGTCGTGGTCGACGGCAACACCTGTCAGCGACTGCGCGCCGACGACGTGGAGGCCGCGCTGCCGGGACTGCTGTCCTCGGTGGTCGGCGCGGCCAACCGGGCGTCGGCTCAGCAGGTGTCGTAGCGCCAGCTGCCGTCGACGAACTTCCAGGTGGCGGGCGCGGTGTCGTCCTCGCCCGCCCGCTCGTCGGTGTACCGGACACTCACCTGGCCGGTCTCCCCGGTGACCGCGACCGTGATCTCCGGCTCGGCACCGGCCAGATCCCGGCCCGCGTAGCGCTGGGACAACTCCTCGACGTAGGCGTCCTGGCCGATGGTCAACCGGCAACGCGCGGAACGGAACCCGTAGGCCGCCGCGTAATCGCCCTCGGCGATCGCCTTCGACCACTCCTCGGCGGCCGCGCGCAGGCCCGCCTCGCTCGGCCCGCTCGCCGCGGCCGCGGGGCTCAAGGCGGCCTCGCCGCCGGCCCCGCACCCCGCCGCGCGGCAGGCCACCGCCGGCCAGAGACCCAGCGGCGGGCGCGGGCGCGCCGGGGTCGGCCCCCAGGTGCGGTTACTCCGCGCGGGTAGCCAGCCCGCCGCGCAGCACCACGCTCGCGGCCCCGTGCACCGGGTTTGCGGCCCGCCCGGTT
>NZ_JARWRU010000755.1 GCF_029867845.1 Nocardia farcinica
CCGCATCGAGTACAACACCATCCGTCCACACGAGGCCATCGCGTGGAACCGGCCCGCCGAGGTCCACCTCGGCGCCGCCGACCCCCTGATACCCAACTTTCCCGAGACCGAAAACCTGCCAACTACTTGACGCGGGACACGCTCACGCAACTCCGGCGGGTACTTCCTCGAACTCACAGACTTCATCCTTCCTCAAGAAGTGAAGTCTCCCGACCCGCCGGGGCGATTCAGGTCCAATGGTTGCGGTTGAGGCATTCGTTGCGTAGCCGCCGGTTGAACGACTCGATGAAGCCGTTGTTCCACGGCGTTCCGGGTGGAATGTAGATGATCCCGACTCGGTCGGTGCAGAACTGTTGCAGCGCATCGGAAATCAGTTCCGGCCCGTTGTCCATCCGCAGCACTTTCGGTGGCCCACCGACCGCAGCGAACACCCGCTCGAGTTCGACCACCAAACGTTGGGCAGTGATCGAGCGCTCGGCCAGGTGCAACAGCGATTCACGAGTGTGTTCGTCGACCATCGACGCGATCTTCACCGCCCGCCCATCAGTGGTGGAATCGAACTGGAAATCCAACGCCCATACCACCTTCGGTGCATCCGCATCGACCTGCGGCACCGAGGATCGCCCAGCCCGCTTCCGCGGCGAATGCGCCCGAACCTGCAACCCTTCCTCACGCCAGAGCCGGTGCACTCGCTTCTTGTTCACCCCGTGGCCCTCGTCGAACCGCAACGCCGCCCACGCCCGCCGGAACCCGTGACAGGGATTCTTGCTCGCATACGAGCGCAGCCACGCCCGCAAGCCGGCATCGGGATCGTCCGGGGTCTGTGCGGCCGGCAGCCGCCGATACGTCGACCTGTGCAGCCCGACCACCTTGCACGCGAACCGTTGCGACATGCCCTTCTCCTGCTGGAGCATGTCCACGGCCCGCCGCTTCGCGGCCGGGCCTAGAATTTTCCCTTCGCGATCTCCCGCAGAGCGTCTTTCTCCAGCTCCGCGTCCGCCAGCAGTCGCTTCAACCGGGCGTTCTGTTCCCGCAGCTCTTTGAGCTCTTTCGCTCCGTCGGTGTCCATACCACCGTACTGGCGTCGCCAGTTGTACAACGTCGCCGCTGAAACCCCCAGATCAGCGGCGATCTGCTCGCCCGTGGCCCCACCAGCGGCGAGTTCATCGGCACGGCGCAGCTTCCGCACGATGTCCTCCGCGGAATGCCGCTTACGTCCTGCCATGGTTCTCAGTGTCCCTTCCAGCCCTGACCAGGGCCAACAAGGACTCTAATACCAGACGGTCTCATTCACTGGGGACAGGCCAGGTCGACGCCCAGGCGGGTGTTCTCGCGGTCCATGGAGATGCGCAGGTAGACCGCGGCGCGGCGGGAGTCCTCGGGCACGGGGACAGGGTACCCGCGAGACGTTTCTACGTGCTGGAGCGCAGGTCACGTCATTTCGTCATGAAATGCCTCACCCTTGACCTCCACGTCAGGCGCAGGTGCATGCCGAACGAACTCAGGAAGGTCGTCCACGAAAAATCGGTCAATGCGATCAATGTGATCTGCCAGAAGTGGGTCCGTCTTCATCTGAGGGAGCAGGTCACAGTAGTACACACCGTCCAGCGGGTTGAGCTTAACCGTGTACCCCTTGAAGTGACCCCGCAGGAATGTCTGGCTCGTACCGTAGTTCGGCTCCTTACCCTTGCGCTGCACGTCATTGAGGAAAATGGCGAAGTGTGGAGTCGGTACGCCGGTGAGCCGATTGTATAGAAACTTGTCAATAAAGACCTTGTCAATACGGTCCTTACTGGAGGTTTTCACCGAACCGATGGCCTTCAGCTCCCCCTCGACCTCAACCATGAGGTCATGCTGGTAGTTCATCTTGAACAGTTCGACATCCTGTTCGTCCTTCACCGGAATCCTCAAGACGCCCGACCGACACTCGACCCCACAGTGATTGATCGCGAGCCCTATAAAGCGCTCAAACAGATCTCCGTTGATCTTCCGCGCCGCATTAGACCTGCCGGCGGGCAACGAGTCGAGCGCCGCACCGATCGACTGCTGTGCGGTGTAGATCACTTTGTTGAGGGAATCGCGGTGCTCATCGCCCACATGACCTGCCGCCGGATCCATGACGCTGTCAAGGGCCTCGTAGAACAGGGAGCGTGCGGCGTCGTATTCGTCCGCCGAGTAGAGCAGCATCGTGTTGATCGGCCTGGTCAGCTGATAGTCGGCGTCCGCACCGTACTGGAAGAACCGGTATTGCGGAGTGTTCTGTGACACCAGCTCAGCCTGCAGGTTGCCCTCGGCACGATAATCGAGATATGCCCGCCCGAAGTCGAGGTAATCGGCAATCGACTCGAAACGCTCTTTGTCGGTTGCCCAGTCTCGCAGCTCCTCGATGTTCATCGGATGCCCCCACGTCGTTGCGCGTTCGCCCTATCGAACTCGAACCACTCCATCGGCGTGCGCTGCCGCATGAGACGCAGACGCTCCGCGGCCCAGGTGTTGTACTGCGGCTCGAGGTCGCATGCGAGGAAACGACGGCCGAGCTGAGCAGCCACTACGGCAGTCGTGCCGGATCCGGAAAACGGGTCCAGCACGACCTCATCGGGACGCGATCCGGCGAAGACAAACTTGCGGACCAGCTCCTCGGGCTTCTGAGTCGGGTGCGGGGTCTTCTCATTCATCCCGTTGCATGTCGTGGGGACCTCGATGACGTCTTTCGGTTTCGCCCCCATCGGGTGGGGCATCCAGTCGTCTCGCTTTCCCTGCCCCTTCCCGTAAGCGGAGGTCTCTGCCTGCGGGTGCCCCGGGTACTTGAGCGTGTGCGCGCCGTACGGGATACGGACGTAATCGATCTCCGCCAGTTTCTGACGCTTGGACTTTCGTAGATGCAAGATTGACTCGTGGGATCGACCCCAGTCACTTCCGAGGTTCGCCTTGTTCTTGTAATGCCACACCAGCCAACGCGAAGCGGCGAAGTACTTGGAAGCCGGATGCTTGAGGTCGGCGAGAATCTCTGAGAACCCGCAGATATACAGGCTCCCTGTCGGTTTAAGGACTCGGCTCGCCTCGACGATCCACTCCAGGCTCCATGCAATGTATGCCTCCTGCGACTCGAAGTTGTCCCAGTCGGCCTTCTTGATGTTGTAGGGCGGGTCAGCAAAAATCAGGTCCACCGAAGCAGAATCCAGCGACTTCAGCCAGGCGATCGAGTCGCCTTGGTAGATGGTTCCCTCCGGGGCGATGACCTGGGCCTGGAACTCGCCTTCGCCGGCCGTTTGGAACTCCGGCTCCTCGGAGCGGTCAACAATCTTCCGACCCGCTGCCTCCGTCAGACCGAAGAGAGAGTCGGCTTCGGCTGCCTTACGCTGCTCGGCGGGGTCAGGGGTTTGATCTCGCACGACAAGGCTCACTTCTTACCACTTCCAGACGTTCCTCCGTGCCGGAACTCCACCACGTCGCCGTCGGCCATGACGTAGTCCTTGCCCTCCATGCGGACCTTGCCCGCGGCCTTGGCGGCGGCCATGGAGCCCGCTTCGACGAGGTCGTCGAAGGCGACGACCTCGGCCTTGATGAAGCCGCGTTCGAAGTCGGTGTGGATCACGCCGGCGGCCTTGGGGGCGGTGTCGCCCTGGTGGATGGTCCAGGCGCGCGCTTCCTTGGGGCCCGCGGTGAGGTAGGTCTGCAGGCCGAGGGTGTGGAAGCCGGCGCGGGCCAGGGCGTGCAGGCCGGGTTCGGTCTGGCCGATGGACTCGAGGAGTTCGGCGGCGGACTCGTCGTCGAGTTCGAGGAGTTCGGCCTCGACCTTGGCGTCGAGGAAGACGGCGTCGGCGGGGGCGACGGCGGCGCGCAGCTCGGCCTTTCGGTCCTCGTCGGTGAGCACGGACTCGTCGGCGTTGAAGACGTAGAGGAAGGGCTTGACGGTGAGCAGCGACAGCTCGCGCAGCAGCTCGGTGTCGACTTCCTTCTGGGCGGCGAACAGGGTGCGGCCGGAGTTGAGGATCTCCTGGGCGGCCTTGGCTGCGTCGGCGACCGGCTTGCGGTCCTTCTTGACCTTGGCTTCCTTGTCGAGGCGGACGACCGCCTTCTCCAGGGTCTGCAGGTCGGCCAGGATCAGCTCGGTTTCGATGACCTCGATGTCGGCCAGCGGGTCGACCCGGCCGTCGACGTGCACCACGTCGTCGTCGGAGAACACGCGCACGACCTGGCAGATGGCGGCGGCCGCGCGGATGTTGGCGAGGAACTTGTTGCCGAGGCCCGCGCCCTCGGAAGCGCCCTTGACGATGCCCGCGATGTCGACGAAGGACACGGTGGCGGGCACGGTGCGCTCGGAGCCGAAGATCTCGGCGAGCCGGTCGAGCCTCGGGTCGGGCAGCGGAACGACGCCGACGTTGGGTTCGATGGGCGCGAACGGGTAGTGCGCGGCCAGCACGTCGTTCTTGGTCAGCGCGTTGAACAGCGTCGACTTTCCGACGTTGGGCAGGCCGACGATTCCGAGGGTGAGACTCACGAGGACGGGAGTCTACGCGCTGCCCGCGCGAGGCTGTCGGGCCGGGCGCGGCGGGCGTAGGTTGGGCACATGGAGCCGACCACCGAGGTGGTGACGGCCCGGCCCGCCGCGCCGCTGACCGGGTTCATCGACCGCTATGTCGGGTACCGGATGAGTGGCTACGCGCCCGGCCTGCACCGGGGGCTGCCCTCGCGCCACCAGACCTTCATCGTCGCCATCGGCCCGACCATCGACGTGGTCGCGCAGACCGATCGCACCCAGAGCCCCGGCGACTATCGCTGCGTGCTCAGCGGCTTGCAGGCCACCAGCGCGGCCATCGCGCACCCCGGGCACCAGGAAGGGGTGGCGATCGAGCTGACTCCGCTGGGTTGCCGGGTGCTGTTCGGGCTGCCCGCGGGGGCGCTGTGGAACACCACGCTGGAGTGCGCGGATCTGGTCGGCCCGGCCGGGGACGAACTGTGGGAGCGCTTGCAGGGACCCGCCTCGTGGCGGGCGCGGTTCGCGGTGTGCGACGAGGTGCTGACCCGGCTGGCGAGCCCGGATCGGACGGTCGCGCCGGAGCTGAGCTGGGCGTGGCGCACGGTCGTCGACAGCGCGGGCACGGCGAGCGTGACCCGGCTGGCCGACCGGATCGGGTGGAGCAGACAGCACCTGACCAGGCGGTTCTCCGCCGAGTTCGGTCTCGCGCCGAAGCTGGCGGCGCGCATCACCCGCTTCGAGCGGGCACGGCGGATGATCGCCTCGACGCCCTCGTTCGTGACGCTGGCCCAGGTGGCGGCCAGCTGTGGCTACTACGACCAGGCGCACCTCAACCGCGATTTCGCCGAACTGGCGGGATGCAGCCCGACCACCTGGCTGCGCGAGGAGGAGATTCCATCCGTCCAAGACGAGAGCACCGCCGCGGGATGAGGCTGGAGTCATGACCGACACAACACACACCGACACAACACACACCGACACGACACGCACCACCGAAACCACCACCGCCGTCTGGCCGTGCCTGACCTTCCGCGACGCCCACGCCATGGTCGCCTTCCTCACCGAGGCGTTCGGCTTCGACAAGCGCGCCGTCTACACCCGCGACAGCGACCCGGAGGTCGTCGAGCACGGGGAGCTGCGCTGGCCCGCCGGCGGCGGCGTCATGTTCGGCTCGGCGGGCAAGGACGACACCCCGTTCGGACGGCGCACGCCGGGCAACGACTGCCTCTACCTGGTGTGCGAGGACCCCGACGGGCTGTTCGCGAAGGCCACCGCGGCAGGCGCGGAAATCGTGCGTGAACTGCGCGACGAGGACTACGGTTCCCGGGGATTCACCGCCCGCGACCCCGAGGGCAACCTGTGGAGTTTCGGCACCTACCGCGGCGAATAGCGGCAGCCGCCCGCGCGCCATCCGATACCGTCTGAGGGCATTTCGGTGCCTCGCGACAAGGGAGTAGCGGATGGCGACAGTCGAATATCTGCGGACGGATCCTGATCTGCCACCAGTGGGGGTGGTCGACAGATCCCCGATGACACCGGCCAAGAAGGGGATCTTCGCCGCCATCGCGGGCCTCGGCGCGGTCGCCTGGGCGGTGCTCGCCATCGCCAGGGGCGAGAACGTCAACGCGGTATGGATCGTCGTCGCGGCGGTGTGCACCTACATCACCGCCTACCGCTTCTACGCGCGCTACATCGAGTGGAAGATCACCAAGCCGCGCGACGATCTGGCCACCCCCGCCGAAATCCTGGAGAACGGCAAGGATTTCATGCCGATGGACCGGCGGGTCCTCTACGGCCACCACTTCGCCGCCATCGCGGGCGCCGGTCCGCTGGTCGGGCCGGTGCTCGCGGCGCAGATGGGCTACCTGCCCGGCACCATCTGGATCGTGGTCGGCGTCTGCCTGGCCGGCGCGGTGCAGGACTACCTGGTGCTGTGGGCGTCGACCAAGCGGCGCGGGCGCAGCCTCGGGCAGATGGCCCGCGACGAGCTGGGCGTGGTCGGCGGCATCGCGGCCATCGTGGCGATCCTCGTCATCATGATGATCCTGCTGGCGGTGCTGGCGCTGGTGGTGGTCAACGCGCTCGGTGAGAGCCCGTGGGGTGTCTTCTCCATCGCCATGAC
This sequence comes from Nocardia farcinica, assembly GCF_029867845.1. GTDB lineage: Bacteria > Actinomycetota > Actinomycetes > Mycobacteriales > Mycobacteriaceae > Nocardia > Nocardia farcinica_A. Next base: position 6,603 of record NZ_JARWRU010000755.1, read on the forward strand.
CATTCCGATCGCCCTGTTCATGGGCGTCTACCTGCGGTTCCTGCGGCCGGGCCGGGTCGGCGAGGTGTCCGCGATCGGCATCGTGCTGTTGCTGCTGGCCATCGTCGGCGGCGGCTGGGTCTCGGAGACCGAGTGGGGCGCGGACTGGTTCACGCTCTCGCGCACCACCATCGCGTGGGCGTTGATCGGCTACGGCTTCCTGGCCTCGGTGCTGCCGGTGTGGCTGCTGCTCGCACCGCGCGACTATCTGTCGACCTTCATGAAGATCGGCACCATCGGCCTGCTGGCGATCGGCATCCTGGTGACCATGCCGGTGCTCACCGCCCCGGCGATCTCGGAGTTCGCCGGCACCGGCGCCGGCCCGTCCTTCGCGGGCAGCCTGTTCCCGTTCCTGTTCATCACCATCGCCTGCGGCGCGCTCTCGGGTTTCCACGCGCTGATCTCCTCCGGCACCACGCCGAAACTG
>NZ_JARWRU010000756.1 GCF_029867845.1 Nocardia farcinica
CCTGCGGGGGGCCGGGGGCGGGGGGGCGCCGCGCCGGCCGCGCTCGCGGCGGCGGGCCGCCCGGCCGCGCGGCTCAGCGCTCGGTGATCCGCGAGTAGTCGCGAGCAGGGTACCCGGTGTAGATCTGGCGCGGGCGGCCGATCTTCAGCGGCTCGCTGTGCATCTCCCGCCAGTGCGCGATCCAGCCGGGCAGCCGGCCCATCGCGAACAGCACGGTGAACATGCGGGTCGGGAAGCCCATCGCCTTGTAGATGACGCCGGTGTAGAAGTCGACGTTCGGGTACAGGCGGCGCTCGACGAAGTAGTCGTCGGTGAGCGCGGCCTCCTCGAGGGCCTGGGCGATGTCGAACAGCTCGTCGTCGCCGCCCAGCTTGCGCAGGATCGCGTCGGCGTGCTTCTTGGCGATGGCCGCGCGCGGGTCGTAGTTGCGGTAGACGCGGTGCCCGAAGCCCATGAGCTTCACGCCGTCTTCCTTGTTCTTGACCTTGCGGATGAACTCCTTGACGTCGCCGCCCTGGGCCTTGATGTCGTCGAGCATCTCCAGCACGGCCTGGTTGGCGCCGCCGTGCAGCGGGCCCCACAGCGCGTTGATGCCGCCGGACACCGAGGTGAACAGGTTGGCGTCGGAGGAGCCGACCAGGCGCACGGTCGAGGTCGAGCAGTTCTGCTCGTGGTCGGCGTGCAGGATCAGCAGCATGTCGAGCGCGGCGGCGACCTCGGGGTCGACCTCGTAGGGCTCGGCCGGGAAGCCGAAGGTCATCCGCAGGAAGTTCTCGACCAGGCTCAGCGAGTTGTCCGGGTAGAGGAACGGCTGGCCGACCGACTTCTTGTAGGAGTAGGCCGCGATGGTGGGCAGCTTGGCCAGCAGGCGGATGGTGGACAGCTCGACCTGCTCGGGGTCGCGCGGGTCCAGCGAGTCCTGGTAGTAGGCCGACAGCGCGTTGACCGCCGAGGACAGCACCGGCATCGGGTGCGCGTTGCGCGGGAAGCCGTCGAAGAACCGCTTGAGGTCCTCGTGCAGCAGGGTGTGGCGGCGGATGCGGTCGGTGAACTCGTCCAGCTGGGACTGCGTCGGTAGCTCGCCGTAGATGAGCAGGTAGCTGACCTCGATGAAGGTCGAGGAGTCGGCCAGCTGCTCGATCGGGTAGCCGCGGTAACGCAGGATGCCCGCTTCGCCGTCGATGTAGGTGATCGCCGACTTGGTGGGCGCGGTGTTCATGAAGCCCGGGTCGTAGGTGACGTATCCGGTGCTGGCCAGCATCTTGCCCAGATCGACACCGTGGTTGCCTTCGGTGGCCTCGGTGATCGTCATGGCGTATTCGCCGCCCGGGTAGCTCAGTACCGGCTTGGCGTCGTTGTGGTTCTCGGGCACGGAAGGATCCCTCTCAGGCTAGGACCGTCGGCATCGGAGTGCGGTCGGCACGGCGGTGCGATCACTTAGACGCTAGCCGCTGAGGAGAGTTGTCTCGGCATGAGGGGTCCGCTGTGCGGGTCGCACGCCGACGGGTCGCCGCGAGGGAGACGCGGGATCGGCTCGTTACGGCGGGCGGAAGCCGCCGCGGGGGCGTGTGCCCGGCCGCCGGTGGGTGCTCACAGCCGAACAT
>NZ_JARWRU010000757.1 GCF_029867845.1 Nocardia farcinica
CCCGCCCCCCGCCCCCCCCCGGGGGGGGGGGCCGCCCCGGCCGCCGCCCCCCCGCCCGCCCCCCCCCCCCCAAAACACCCCCCCCCGGGGCCCGGGCGCGGGGGGGGCGGGCCCCCCACACTCGGTCCGTGCGCACCCTCCTCGATCTCGTCCTCCCCGCGTCCTGCGGCGGCTGCGGTCGCCCCGGCACCGCCTGGTGCGCCCGCTGCGAGGCGGCGCTGGCGGGTCCGCCGGTGCGGGTGCGCCCGCGCACCGATCCCGGCGTGCCGTGCTGGGCGCTCGCCCCCTATGCCGGGCCTGCGCGTGCGGCGGTGCTCGCCGTCAAGGAACGCGGACGCCGCGATCTCGCCGGGCCGCTCGGGCGGGCGACGGCGCGCGGACTGGCCGGGCTGCGCACGCCGGGAGTGCCGCTGGCGCTGGTTCCCGCGCCGAGCAGACGCGCCGCGGCCAGGGTGCGCGGCGGCGATCCGGTGCTGCGGGTCGCGGAAATCTCGGCGCGGTGTCTGCGAAATTGCCGGGTATTTCCCGTGCTTCGGGTGTGGCGGGGTGTACACGATTCGGTGGGGTTGTCGCCCGGTGAGCGCTGGCAAAATCTGAGCGGCCGGGTATGGCTGCGTCCCGAGGCCGCCCCCGCGGCGTTGCGAGCCGGAAAATACCAGGTAGTGGTCTTGGACGATGTGCTGACCACCGGTGCGACGGCCGCCGAGTCGGTCCGCGTGCTCGAGGGTTCCGGCCTGCCGGTGGTGGCGTTTTTCGTGACGTGTGTGGCTTGACTCGAAGAAATTTGCGTGAACGGTGGCAAACCTCTCGTGGGCGGACTACCGTCGCGATCACACACCCGAACCGGGAGTTTGGAGGTGGCGCCTCGGAAACTTCGTGCCGTGTGATTTCCCGGCGTGAGCGGGCCTGAAGGGAGCTCGCACAACTCTCTCGCAGTCGATCAGCTGCCGGTTCTCGGATGTGCAGCCCGCGGTCGATCTGCACCCCGCGGTCTCCCCGCAGGGACGTTCCCGCCGGATCTCAGCAGTCTCGGTACGGCTCAACCCCGCCGCACGCACAAAGGTTGGTGCGGCCAGATCCGGGAGGTACGCGTGACGTCTTCACGACCTTCAGTGAAAGAACCCTCGACCATCTACGTGCCGGAAGTCGATGGCACGGCCGTCCCGATGGAAGCCGACGAATCCGCCGAGCGACCACGGCCGACCCGCGCGGAGATCGTCGTCAAGGGGCGCAATGTCGAAGTACCCGACCACTTCCGAATCTACGTCTCCGAGAAGCTCTCCCGGCTCGAACGCTTCGACCCGACGATCTTCCTGTTCGACGTGGAGCTGTTCCACGAGCGCAACCGCCGCCAGAAGAAGGCCTGCCAGCGCGTGGAGATCACCGCGCGGGGCAAGGGCCCGGTGGTGCGCGCCGAGGCCTGCGCCGACAGCTTCTACGCCGCCTTCGAGTCGGTGACCGCCAAGCTGGAGAGCAGGCTGCGCCGGATCAAGGACCGCAGGCGCGTGCACTACGGTGACAAGACCCCGCTCTCGGTCGCCGAGGCCACCGCGGCCCTGCCGCCCGACGCGCTGTTCGACCGGGGGTCGGACGGCAAGTCCGATCACGAGCACGACTACGTGGCGGAGGAGGACCTCGGTCCCGGCCACATCGTGCGCACCAAGGTGCACAAGGCCGAGCCCATGACGGTCGACGACGCCCTCTACCAGATGGAGTTGGTCGGCCACGACTTCTTCCTGTTCCACGACAAGGAGACCGACCGTCCGTCGGTGGTGTACCGGCGGCACGCCTACGACTACGGCCTGATCAGGCTGGCGTAGACGCCACGTCCGCACGGCCCGTCGCCCATCCGGCGGCGGGGGGGCGGCCCCAAGCGGGGCCCGGGGGGGGGACGCAGGGGGGGGGGGACGATGGGTGGGCCCCCCCCCCCGCCCC
>NZ_JARWRU010000758.1 GCF_029867845.1 Nocardia farcinica
GTGCCGAACGTGCCGGTGCACCTGGCCCGCTACGCCCCCTGCGACCCGGCCTCCGGCGATCTGGCGGAGGGCGCCGCGGAGGTCGAGCGGTGGTCCGACACCACCGACGCCGACGGCGAGATCACCTGGACCGTGCGGGTCGGCTGCTACCGCTACGGCTTGGAGCCGCCGCCCGGCACGGTGCCGGTCCCGGAGGGGATGCACACCCTGTTCCTGCCCGAGGGCGGCCGGGTCGTCACCGGACTGCTGCGCTTCGAGGACCCGGAACCCGCCCCGAGCTGCACCACCGAGACCATCGTCCGCGATCTGGACGTCACCGGTGACCTCGCCGACGCGCTCGCCGAGGTGGGGGAGTGCCACGGGTCCTGGGCGGTCATCGCCTGGGACGTGCCCGGTGACAGCCAGCGCATCGTGCGGCTCGTCGACTCCAGGTGGACCACCTACGTGGTCTTCCCGCACGACCGGTGCTGGACCCAGGCGCGGGCCGACGGTGCGCCCAGCGCGATGCAGGGGTATTTCTCCGCGTGCTGATCTCGGGTGATCGGCCGGTGGGGTTACCCCTGATGAGGTGTTCGGTGCGGCAGAATCGGCCGGGTGAGCGCCGACCAGCACCGACTGATCCTGCTCCGGCACGGCGAGACCGAGTGGTCGGCCGCGGGCAGGCACACCGGGCGTACCGAACTGGAGCTGACCGCGGCCGGGCGTGAGCAGGCCCGGTCGGTGGCCTCGGTGCTGTCGGGCGTGGGGGTGCGCGATCCGTTGGTGGTGAGCAGTCCGCGGCGGCGGGCGGTGGAGACGGCCGAACTGGCCGGCCTGGCGATCGCCGAGGTGTCGGAGTTGCTGGCCGAGTGGGATTACGGCGCGTACGAGGGGCTCACCACGCCGCGGATCCGGGAGTCCGTGCCGGACTGGCTGGTGTGGACGCACGGCTGCCCGGGCGGGGAGAGCGTGGGCGCGGGGGGCGCGCGGGCCCCCCCCCCCCGGGGGCGGGGGGTGGGGGGGGTGGGGGCGCGCGGTGTGGGGGTGGGGGGGGCCCGGGCCATATACCGCCCGGGTGAGGGG
>NZ_JARWRU010000759.1 GCF_029867845.1 Nocardia farcinica
CGTCGGCGCCCGCGCTGTAGCCGACGATGGCGAAACGGGTGTCCGGGCAGGCCTGCGAGATCTCCCGCATGACTTGCTCGGTGTTTGCCACGCCGGTGTTCACGGCGTCCTCGTAGCTTTCCATATTGGCCGGATAGGCGATGTACACCGCCCGATACGAGTCGGGATCGACCTCGCCCGCGGGCGCGTTGACCACCGGATCGAGCCAGCGGCTGTTGTGATCACCGGCCATCGCGGCGGGCAGCGCGTTGCCGTCGGCGTCGACGAGCATCAGCGTCGTGCCCTCGCGCGGGGTGTCGTTGCGGCCGGCCACCGAGATCGCCACCATGTCGTGGCACTCGGTCACCGAGGCCTTGAGTGCGGTGTCGACGCTGGCAGGAGGCGTGTTCATGGCGAAGGCCGCGCCGACGACGGCGGCGATGCCGAGCACCGCGGGCGCCGCGGCCGCCGTCGCGATCCGGTGGCGCGCGGCGAATTCTTTCTGCCGGACGAGCAACTCTCGAAGAGCCATGTCCCGTTCCCCAATCCTGTGCAAACGAGCGTGGAAGGACTGGCCCCCCGACGGGCCGTCTGTCACAGAGCACGTCGGAACAGGCACCAAGATCGTTACCGCTGTGCAACCGGGATTACAGTCGCGTTCGCCACGCCGGCACCCGAGCCGCACCGGTGATGACCGCCCGAAGCGGGGCGCGCGCACGGGTCACCACGGGGGACGAGGGCCGGGCAAGGTGCGTCGGCGGCGAGGTCGACGGTCTCGGCATCAGCCGAGCCCTTCGTCCGCCGGAATCGTGCCGACCCGATTCCGGCGGCGCGGGGCGTCAGTTCGGCGAGGAATTCGCGGGATGCGTTGCCCGCCAATGGTTCGCGATGTCGATGCGCCGGGTGATCCACACCTTCTCGTGCGCCTGCACGTGGTCGAGGAAGCGCTCCAGCGACGCCAGCCGCGCGGGCCTGCCCACGAGCCTGCAATGCAGGCCGACGCTGAGCATCTTCGGCGCGCCCTCGACTCCCTCGGCGTAGAGCACGTCGAAGGCGTCGCGCAGGTGCGCGAAGAACTGCTCGCCGGACGGGAACCCGGCGGGGGAGGAGAAGCGCATGTCGTTGGTGTCGAGGGTGTAGGGCACCACCAGGTGGTCCACCGTCTGTCCGCCCGGCCCCTTCGGCACCCGCACCCAGTACGGCAGGTCGTCGGCGTAGGAGTCGGAGTCGTAGGTGAACCCGCCCGCCTCCACCACCAGGCGGCGGGTCTGCGGCGAGTCACGGCCGGTATACCAGCCGAGCGGGCGGGTGCCGGTCAGCTCGGTGAGGATGTCGATGGCCGCGCGCATGTGCGCGCGCTCGGTCTCCTCGTCGACCAGCTGGTAGGACTGCCACCGCAATCCGTGGCAGGCGATCTCGTGCCCGAGTTCCAGGAAGGCGGCGGTGGCCTCGGGGTTGCGCTGCATGGCCCGCGCCACCCCGAAGACGGTCAGCGGCAGACCTCGGCGCTCGAAGGCGCGCAACACCCGCCACACCCCCGCCCGCGAGCCGTACTCGTAGAGCGACTCCATCGACATGTGCCGGTTCGGGAACGCCTGCGCCGGTGTCATCTCCGACAGGAAGGTCTCCGACGCCTCGTCGCCGTCGAGCACGCAGTTCTCCGCGCCCTCTTCGTAATTGAGCACGAACTGCACGGCGATGCGGGCGTCGCCGGGCCAGTGCGGGTGTGGCGGCCGTGGACCGTAGCCGATCAGGTCGCGGGGATATTCCGTCATGCCGACTCCCATCGCTGTTCCAGTTCCGTCCAGCCCGCCTCGGTTGGCGCGCCGAACAGGCGGAGGCGGGCCATGCCGCCGTCCGGGTAGACGTTGAGCCTGACCTCGGTGACCGGCGTGCTCGCGTCGAGCACGAAGCGGTGCCTGGTGTCGGGTTGCAGCCGGGTGCGGGCCAGCACCGGCACCGTCGCGCCGTCGCGGGTGAGGCCGAGCAGTTCGGCCTCGCCAGGCGCGTTGCCGAGGAAACACGAGGTGTCGAGTTCGGCCAGCGCGATCGTGCCCTCGGTGGCCAGGCGCACGTGTACCCAGTCGTTGCCGCCGGCGCGGCGCCGCGCGGTCTCCCAGCCCTCGCCCATGGTGCGGGCCGGGCCGGGCATGAGCAGGTTCTGCGGGGCGGAGTAGAAGCGGTTGGAGCAGTCGGTCACGTATGCGCCGTTCTCCAGGGCGGCCAGGTCGACCGGCGCGAAGCGCAGCAGCGCCGGGTCGGGGCGGGCCTCGCCGTGCACCCGCAGCCTGGCCACGCCGCCGTCGGGGAAGATGTTGAGCCGCACGTGGGTGACGGTGCGTTCGTCCTCGACGGCATACAGGTTGCGGGTGTCGCCGCGCGCCGCCGAGCGGGCGACCAGCGGGAACCAATCCTCCCGCGTCGCCAGCCCCGCGGCCGCCGGATGGCCGCAGGCGCGCAGGCCGTCCAGTGAGATCTCCGGCGGGGAGTTGCCCTTGAACCAGGCGGTGTCGACCACGATGCCTCGCACCACGCCGGGCACGCCGAGCCGCACGATGGCGCTGTCGTGGCCGGGGCTGCGCCTGCGCCTGGTCTCCCAGCCGTCGTAGATCTGGCCCTTGCCGCCGAAGGTGGCGGGGGAGTAGGCGGGATCGCCCGGCCGCACCAGCGCCTCGCGCTCGGCGAAGAACTCGTCGTTGGCCCAGACCACCGCGCCACCGAGGGTGCGGACAGCCAGATCCGGCAGGGCGAGAAATCCGCCGAACTCTCGGGAGTCGTTGCCGTTCAATAGGTCTCCTCGTCGTGGTCTCGGGCTCGGTCTCGGTCGTCGGGTGGTCGTGGGGTGGTCGTGGGGTGCGGCCGGATGGTGGTCGCCGTGGACGGAACGGCCGGTCAGGATTCGGGGCCGGGGGAGCGCCGGTCGTCGGGCAGGACCTGCCGCAGCGTTTCCAGGGTGGGGATGCGCCCGCGTTCGATGTGGGTGTAGGCCAGTGCCGCCGCGTGGTCCGGCTGTCCGGCGAAGATCGCCTCGCACAGCTCGCGGTGCTCCTTGCAGGCCACCACCGGGTCGCGGTGGGCGGTCATGCGGAAGATCCACCGGTCCCGGCCGGAGACCGGTCGCATCATGGTCGACAGCAGCGAGTTGCCCGCCAGCCGGATGATCTCCTCGTGCAGGTCGGCGTTGCGCTCGGTCATGGCGATGTCGTCGGCCCTGTCGACCGCCTCGACCGCCCGCTCCAGGCAGGCCAGCAACGCGGAGGTGTCCGCCCCCTCGGCGACCCGCCGCGCGGCGAGCCTGGTGGCGTACACCTCCACGCCGAGCCGTACTTCGAACAGTTCCTCCACATCGCGCATGGTCAGCTGGGTGACGCTGGCTCCGCGCCGTAGCGCGGTGGTGATGAAACCGTCGGCCTCCAGTTGGGGCAGCGCCTCGCGCAGCGGCACGCGGGACACACCCATGATGTCGGCGAGTTCCCGCTCGCGCAGCCGCGACCCCAGCGGCAGCTCGCCGACGATGATGCGGTCGCGCAGATCGGTGTAGATCCGCGTGGACAGCGGACGGGGGTCGTGGTCACCGGATTCGTTGGATGGCAATGGATGTGGTCTCCTCCCGCGTGGTCCCCGACGCCACGCTCACGACCATCCTGGCATACCAACGCGGGATGCGAAAACTGGAAGCTTCAACCAAAACAGCCTCTAGCTGGTATTTACCATTCGGAAACAATCATGGAACCGCCGCGACACGAGTGCGCACCAGATTTGGCATACCAACTTGGCATACCACATCGGAGAAGGGTCCCGTGATGAGAAGACGCGGATTGTTCGCGGCGGCGCTGGTCGTCACCGCGGCGCTGAGCGGATGCAGCCTCGCCGACGGCGGCACCACCACCTCGGCGGAGCTGAGCCTGCCGTCCGGCCTCGCCCCCGAGCCGGGCACCGACATCCCGCGGCAGACCCTGAAGGTCGGTTTCACCCCGATGGGCGACGAGCTGATCGGCGTGATCGGCGCCCGCCGAGGCTATTTCGAAGAGGCGGGCATCAGCTTCACCGCGCCCGACGGCCTGCAAACCGACCTGTCGAAGTCGTTCACCCCGGTGCTCAACGGCCAGGTCGACATCGGTTCCGGCTACATGCCGCTGCTCACCCCGCAGCTGGACACCGTGAGCAACATCCGCGGCTTCGCCCTGTCCAACGTGTTCATGGGCAACCGCATCCTCGCCCCCGCGGGCAAGTACAAGACCGTGGCAGGCCTGATGGCCGAGGGCAAGACCTTCCAGGAGGCCGCCGCCGAGGCCATGGCGCAGCTGCGCGGCAAGAAGCTGCTCATGCCCGACGGCACCTCCCCCACCTTCTACAACCTCGCGCTCGCCCAGGCGGGCATGACCCTGAGCGACGTGGACGCGGTGCGCCTGAGCAACCCCGACATCGTCCGCTCCGCCCAGGCCGGGGCCGCCGAGTTCGCCGCCCCCGAGGGCGCGGTGCAGCAGTCCCAGCTCGAACACGGCGGCTGGGAGCCGATCCTGGAGATCCGCCAGCTCATCGAGGCGCTGCCCGAGCAGACCGTCGACCTGCGCAACACCCACTCCGCCTACTTCACCACCACCGAGTTCGCCGAGAACAACTACAACACCCTGCTGCGCTTCACCTCGGTGATCTACCGGATCATCGCCGACCTGGAAGCCGACCCGGTGGGTACCTCGGCGGTCTTCACCGACTACCTCAACAGCTACACCGGCTCCTCGCTGAGCCCCGAGGAAGTGGCCGGCATGTTCACCGCGGGCCTGTACTCGCTGCGCGGCTTCGACGAGGCGACCGACTTCGTCGGCGACAACGGCGCCCTGTTCGACTTCCGCGCCGCCGCCGAGGCACAGATCGCCACCCTGCGCGAGAACGGCGTGCTCACCGGCGATCACGACGTGACCGATCTCAGCATCGCCGACAAGGTCTACGCCGACCTGCTCGCCTACCGGGAGGCCACCGACGCCGCCCTGGCCGAGGCGCCCGACAACGAGCTGAGCAGGCAGGCGCGGGAGTTCTACGCCGAGTACAACTTCCTCGACGCCTACCGCTACGCCCTCGCCGCGAAGGCCGAAGCGCAGTGACCACCGCGCAGGTGGGCCGACCGCGCGCTGTCGCGGAGGCCGTCGACGCTCCCGGTAGCCGCGTGGGCAGCCCACCTGCGCGCTCACCGCGCACCGCCGTGGCGACCAGAGCCACCTGGTCGGCCGCGGCCTGGCGGGTCACCGGCGTGGTCCTGGTGATCGCGCTGTGGGAATGGCTGGCCGCGCGGGTCGCCAACCCGGCCATCCTGCCCGCGCCCGGCCTGGTCGTCCGCAACGCGATCGAGAATTTCGGCGGCTCACCCGCCCTGGCATACCTCGGCCTGTCGGAGACCAGCTACCTCGGCAACCTCCAGTACACCGCAGGCGTGGTGCTCACCGCCTGGGCCGCGGGCAGCATGGCCGGCCTGGTCTCGGGCCTGCTCGCCGCCCGCGTCCAGTGGGTGCGCGACCTCACCGAACCGGTCAACTACGTCTTCGGCGTGGTCCCGGTGCTGGTTGCCGCCCCGTTCTTCCTGATCTGGTTCGGCTTCGGCAGCACCGGCCAGTGGGTGCTGGTCGCCTTCTTCAGCTACGTCACCGTGGCGGGCGCTGGCATGGTCGCCGCCCTGGCCATCCCGCCCCGCTTCGAGGAATACGCGGCCACGCTGGGGCTCGGAAAGTGGAGCAGGGTGCGCAGAATCGTGCTCCCGCAGGCGCTTCCGTCCTGCCTGGCCGCGTTGCGGGTGGCCCTGGCCGCCGCCTGGGGGCTACAGACCGTCGCCGAACTCATGGGCTCGGAAGCGGGCATGGGCCGCGCCATCGCGGTCCGCACCGGCACCGGCGACGTCGCCTCGGTGATGGCGCTGATCCTGATCCTCGGCATCGTCGCCGTCCTCGCCGACCTGCTCTTCACCGTCTCCACCAGGAAGGTCCTCCGATGGCAGTGACATCTTCGACGGCAGCGACATCTTCGACGGAAGTGACAACCCATGCGGCAGTGACAACTCCGACCGCGGCCACAACAGAGACCGCCCCCGCCTTCGAGGTCACCGGCCTGCGGTTCGAATACCGCGAAGGCCGCCAGGTCACCCGCCCCATCGATGGCGTCGACCTGCACATCCCACGCGGCCAGTTCGTCTGCATCCTCGGCCCCTCCGGCCAGGGCAAATCCACACTGCTGCGCTGCCTGGCCGGCCTGCTCACCCCCACCGGCGGGCAGATCAGGGCGGGCGGCGTGACCGTCGACGGCCCCGGCGCCGATCGCGGCATGGTATTCCAGCAGGACGCCATCCCCATGTGGCTGCGGGTCGAGGACAACATCGCTTTCGGCCCGAAATCGCGTGGCGTGCCCGAGTCCGAATACCGCCCGCGGGTGGAGCGCTATCTCGAAGAGGTCGGCCTGGCCGCACAGCGCCGCTCCTGGCCGCGCCAGCTGTCCGGCGGCATGCGCAAGCGGGTCGCCATCGCCGCCGTCTTCGCCAACGACCCCGACATCCTGCTGATGGACGAACCCTTCGGCGCCCTGGACTATTTCACCCGCGGCAAGCTACACCGCCTGCTCATCCAGCTGTGGGCCGAGACCGGCAAGACCATCTGCTTCGTCACCCACGACATCGACGAGGCGCTCGTCCTCGCCGACCGCATCCTCGTCCTCAACAACGGCGCCCTCGCCATGGACGAACTGCTCGACTTCCCCCGTCCGCGCGGCGAGGAACTGCGCGCCGACCCCGACGCCAACGCCCTGCGCGCCCGGCTGTTGTCCATCCTCGGCGGGGAGGCGTCATGAGGAGCGCCGCCGCGGCCACCGCCGCCTGCGAGGACATCGCCACCCGCGTCGTCCGCGGGCACCCGGCGCCGCCCACCCCGGACCACGAAGCGGACACCGCGGCCACCGCAGCCGCCCCCGGAGCCCTGATCACCCCGGTCGCTTCCGCCGATGGCGCGACCGACAGCCGATCCTTCGGCGTCCGCGCCCGCACCCGCTTCCGCCCGACCCGCGTCCTGCTCGGCGTCGCCGCGCTGATCGCCCTGTGGGAGGCCGTCGCGCTCTGGTTCGCTCGCACGCTCGAGCACCCCGAATACGTCATGCCGGAACTCGGCTACGTGCTGCGCGTCGGTCTGCCCGGCCTGTCGGACTACTACTCCGGCGTCTTCGGCGGCACCCCGCCCTCGCAGGGCGGCGGCCAGACCGTCGTCCAGGGACTGTTGTCCCTGGTCGAGCACTCCGGCATCTCGCTCGTGCGGGTCGGTGCGGGCCTCGCCCTCGGCACCGCTCTCGGCATCGCGGCCGGCCTCGCCATGGCCGCCCTGCGCCCGGTCCGCTACGCCGGCTTCGGCGTCGCCAACCTGCTGCGCATGCTGCCGCTGCTCGCCCTCGGCCCGCTGTTCACCCTCTGGCTCGGCCCCACCACCTCTGCCAGCGTGACCTTCATCTGCTTCGCGGTCACCTTGACCATGCTGGTCGCCACCTCCAACGCCATCGGCAATCTCGACCCCGACCTGCTCGCCTACCCCCGCACCCTCGGCCTGAGCACCTTCGCCACCTACCGCCGCGTCGTCGCGCCCGCGATCATCCCCGAACTCGCCGCCGCCCTGACCATCTGCGGCCCGCTGGCCTGGAGCGTCCTGCTGGCCTCGGAGATGTACGGCATGCAGGAGGGCCTCGGCTGGATGATGAGCGAGGCGCTCGACTTCACCCTCGTCGATCGCATCACCCTGATCGCCGTCGCCTTCATCGTCCTGAACTTCGTCACACTGCGCGCCATGCAGGCACTCGTCCGCCGCGGCACCAGGTGGGCCGAATGATCTGCTCCGAAATGTCACGTGTCGCTTGCGATCTGGCGCACGTGCACCTGGTGCAGCACTGGCGCAACCGGTCGGTGAGCGCCATCCTGCGCGCCCCGCCGCCCGTTCGGTGACCTCCGACCGAACGACGAACCGGCACAAAGGACTCTCAATGACCGTGTCAAGCCGCAACAGCGACTGGAACCGGGCTGTCGAGAGTTAATTCACGACCGTCGCGCAGCAACGCCCACAACACATCAACCAGGCGACGGGCCAACGCCAGCAAAGCCTGGGTATGAAGCTGCCGTTCGCTGCGTTTTCGGTCGTAGAACCTCCGCGATGGCCCGTTCTCGTAGCGCAGA